>CADBRG010000024.1 GCA_902797015.1 uncultured Lachnospiraceae bacterium | reverse complement strand
GCGAAATGGATTTTGAGGCGCTTGAAGCACTCGATATTCCTTTGTTCAACCAGACTATGAACGATCTGCTGGCTGGCGAAGAAGCGGATATGCCTACCTTCAATTTTAAGACCGGCCTGCGGGAATATCGCGGAAATAAGATGCAGCTGAAAGAGGATGATATTCTTGTGATTGAAGGCATCCATGGCTTAAACGAACGGCTGACGTCTAAGATTCCGAAAAACGCCAAATATAAGGTTTATATCAGTGCTCTGACACAGCTCAGCATTGATTATCATAATAACATGTCTACCGCAGACGGAAGACTGATGCGAAGGATGGTGCGGGATGCGCGTACACGCAACACAACCGCAGCGGAAACGCTGGAGCGCTGGCCTTCCGTCAGACGGGGAGAGGAAGAGAATATCTTCCCATTCCAGGAGGAAGCGGATGTGATCTTCAACTCCTCCTGTATTTACGAGACATCCGTGTTGAAAACATATGTTGAACCGCTTTTATTCCAGATCAACAAAGGCGACCGGCATTATGAAGTAGCAAACAGGCTGCTCCGTCTTCTGGATAATTTCCTGTCGATCCCGGCAGAACAGATTGCGTTGAACTCGATCATCAGAGAGTTCATCGGAGGAGGAGTCTTTAATATTTAAACAGATTTTATAATAAACGAGTGGGATAAGTGATCGCGGCTGCTTGAAGCAGCTGAGGAAAGTCCGGGCTTCAAAGGGCAGGATGCCGGATAACGTCCGGTGGAGGCGACTCTAAGGATAGTGCAACAGAAATAAACCGCCGGCCATGCGCCGGTAAGGGTGGAAAGGCAGTGTAAGAGACTACCGCCCGGCTGGTAACATCCGGGGCAAATGTAAACCCCATCCGAAGCAAGACCAAGGTGAAGCGTACGTGGCCCGCCAGCTTCCGGTAGGTCGCTTGAGACTGCTGGCAACAGCAGTACCAGACAGATGATCACTCACGACATAACCCGGCTTATCGTCCCGCTCGTTTATTCTAAAATATTTGTTAAAAACAATTGTGCTTCGTTGACTTGCATTTCCTGAAAAAGTAACATGATGATATGAGTAAAAATCTGTCGTTTTTCGTATTTTCTACCGATAAGAGGAATCATTATGTTTGGCTATATTCAGATTGATGAAAGAGAACTTTCTGATCAGGAAACAGAATTATATGATGCCTATTATTGCGGTCTTTGTCAGTGTCTGAAAAAGGATTTTGGCATTCGCGGACAGCTTCTTGTCAATTACGACATGACATTTCTGACAGTTTTACTGTCAGGGCTTTATCGTTTCCATCAACGCAGTGCAGAGTTCATTTGCCCCGTCCATCCCGGCAAAAAGAAAACTGCCGTTGTGAATGATGCTACCAGATATACTGCAGCGATGAGCGTTCTTCTGTCGTACCATAACATTCAGGAAGAGACAGCAACAGATAAGAGCTATTCAAAGCTTATGATCCTGCGGCTTTTGGAAAAAGATTACCAGAGAGTTGCAAAGGATTATCCAAGGCAGCATAATGCACTTTTAAAATATGTCCGCCAGCGGAGTGAATTCGAGTCCAATCGAGAGCAGAACATGGATGCGATTGCAGGTCTGACCGGAGATATGCTGGGCGAAATCTATGCCTGGAGAGAGGATGATTACAGTGATGAGCTGCGTTATCTCGGATATCATATCGGCAAATTCATTTATCTGATGGATGCCTATTCAGATCTTGAGAAGGATTCCAAGAAGAAGGAATACAATCCCTTCAACAATATGGATATGGAGAATCCGAAGGATACGGAAACGATCAGCCGGCTCATCTTAAACAGTCTGATCTCAGAATGTCTAAGATCTTATGAGCGCCTTTCTTCACATTCCTATGGCAGTATCATCAGAAATATATTATATTATGGTGTATGGAAAAAATACGAATCTCTTCACAGCAAGCGCATGAAGCGTCAGGAACGTACTGAAAAGAAAGATTATCGCAATATGGTACGGCAGAAAAAGAATGAGATTCGTGATTTGAAAAAATACGAGAAAAAAATCGTAAAACTAGAACAGATTAAAGAAAAAAGAAAAAAACAAACAGGAGATTGACATGAACAATGTACGCAGAGTCTATGTAGAAAAAAAGGATGAATTCGCGATCAAAGCCGCTGAGCTTTTATCAGAAATCCACGGATATCTTGACATTCCACAGGTTGAGAACGTACGTGTTTTGGTACGGTACGATGTTGAAAATGTACCGGATGACATTTATCAGAAAGCTTTAGGACTCGTTTTTTCCGAGCCGCCCGTTGACCATGTTTACGAAGAATCATTTCCGATGGCAGAAGATGAGCTTTCCTTTAGTGTAGAATATCTTCCGGGTCAGTTTGATCAGAGAGCCGACTCTGCCGAACAGTGTCTGAAATTACTTCATAAAGAATCGGATGCGATCATCCGCTCCGCAACCACATATGTGATCCGCGGCAGTATTACGGATGAACAGCTGGCATCTATTAAATCTTATTGCATCAATCCCGTAGATTCCCGCGAAACAGGTCTCGAAAAGCCGGATACACTGGTTCAGGTTTTCGACGAACCGGAAGATGTTATGATCTTTGACGGCTTTCAGACGATGCCAAAAGATGCCTTAGAGGAATTATACGGATCCCTCGGTCTTGCAATGACCTTCGCAGATTTTCTTCATATCCAGAACTATTATGCAAATGAAGAGCATCGTGATCCGACAATGACTGAGATCCGTGTTCTTGATACATACTGGTCAGATCATTGCCGTCATACGACATTCTCCACGGAATTAACAAACATCACATTCGAAGACGGTTATTATAAAGATGCCCTTGAAGATGCGTTCAAGGAGTATAAGGCTGCACACGAGGAAATGTATCATGGCCGGAATGACAAATTCATCTGTCTGATGGATCTGGCGCTCCTGGCTGCAAAGCAGCTGAAAAAAGAAGGAAAGCTCCGCGATCAGGAAGAAAGCGATGAGATCAACGCCTGCTCGATCGTGATCCCGGTCACCGTGGACGGGAAGGAAGAGGAATGGCTTCTGAATTTCAAGAATGAGACGCATAATCATCCGACGGAGATCGAACCCT
>CADBRG010000023.1 GCA_902797015.1 uncultured Lachnospiraceae bacterium | reverse complement strand
ATGACCTTGATGTGCTGGCGCAAAACACTGACGCTCTGCACACGACCCGTCACGCCTTCCGGTGTCATGACATAGGACCCCTGCTTTGGAAGACGGCTGTTCAGATATTCATAGGTCTCCGCCTCATTATTGAGACAGCACATCAGTCTTCCGCAAGTACCTGAGATCTTGGTCGGATTCAGAGAAAGGTTCTGCTCCTTCGCCATTTTGATCGAAACCGGCGCAAAATCGGTCAGGAATGTATGACAGCACAATTCCCTTCCGCAAATGCCGATTCCGCCTAACATCTTTGTCTCATCCCGCACGCCGATCTGACGAAGCTCGATCCTCGTCCGGAATGCGGATGCCAGATCCTTGACAAGATTTCTGAAATCGATCCTGCCATCTGCCGTAAAATAAAACAAAAGCTTATTGTTATCAAATGTATATTCTGCCCGGATCAGCTTCATCTCCAGGTTGTGTTCCCGGATCTTTTCCTTGCAGACTGCATAAGCCTCCTGCTCTCTGGAGCGGTTATAGCTTTCTTTCGCAATATCATCATCCGTCGCGATTCGCAGGATCGGCTTCAGCGGTGCGACGATGCTCTCATCGTCTACCTCTTTCGGTCCCATGATCACAGTTCCGAATTCCACACCGCGGGCAGTCTCAACGATCACGCTGGTTCCGCGTGTCAACTCAAATCCCGTCGGATCAAAATAATAAATTTTTCCTACTGTCCGAAAACGGACTCCAACTACTGTTGCCATTTTATCTCCATTCTCTACGCATTTCGTAAAAAAGCACTTCCAGGACCAGCTCTTTATTAACGTTTGCGTGAATCCTGTCTTCCGCCAGACGGATCTGGTCTATCACAGAGCCGATCCTGGCATATGGCCAGGCATCCGCCTGCCTGCGTATCTCATCTGTCTGATCAGAAAAGATCAGATGCCTTGTATCCTTTTCTGATTTCATCAGGAGCACGTCCCGATACCACAAAAGCAAAAGCTCCAGATAGACAGATATGTCATCCTTCCATTCTGTAAATTCCGTTACCCACTGTGCTGCCTCATGCGGCTTCGCACCGGGGAGTTTTTTTACAGACTGCAGCATCCGTTCCTTTTGCTCATAAAATGTATCTGATCCGGCAAGGCGGATCGCCCGGCCGACATTCCCCTGTGCAAATGCGCTCAGCACATCCGCCTGGTAATCCGGGATCCGGCACTGCTTCATCAAAAAGGCACGAACCTGCTCTTCTGAAGCCGCCTGCAGTCTGAGCATAACGCAACGGGAACGAACTGTCTGCAGAAAACTTTCACTGTTCGTTGTCAGCAGAAGAAACACCACATAGGACGGTGGTTCTTCTAATGTCTTCAGCAATGCATTCTGCGCAGCCTGTGTCATCTTCTGCGCATTTTCTATGATATAAATCTTATACCGGCTGCTGTAAGGACGGATGTCTACCGTATCGTTGATCTGCTCTCTGACTTCCTTTACAGAAACGGTTGTGGCCTTTTCCTGCTGCAGGGTAATGATATCCGGCTGGTTCCCGCTAAGTGCCTGCTTACAGGATCTGCAGGCAAGGCATCCTTCGCCGCTTTGCGTTTCACACTGGAGTGCCATCGCAAACGCGTCTGCCAGCATCCGTTTTCCGGCGTGCTCCGGTCCGTCTAATATATATGCATGGGAAACATTTCCCGACCGGATCGCCTGCTGCATATGTGCTATGATTTTCTCATGTCCGATGATATCACGAAATCCCGGCATCTTTTATCCTCTGTCTTTACCATTCTGAATAAAGAACGCAGCTTTGCTGACGGTATCAGTCAGATCCTGATTCTCAATCCGGATGTCGATTCCCGCAGCATGCAGATTTTCCTCCGAAAAATCCTGTTCATCAGCAAGAAATCTGCGGCAAAGCTCTGCGTATTTCGGTTCGGCCTGTTTTCTCTCCCGCTCAAGTGCTCTTGACAGGCGCAGGCCGTCATCCGTAAAGATATAAATTCCTGCCACATGATCAGCACCAAAATATGCGCGGATCTTCGCAAAGCTCTCGAGTGTCCCGATCAGGAGATAATCCGATGTCTCCAGATCGATCTGGCCGTCATCAACGGTAAAATAACTCCATGGACCATGCACCGTCTGATAAGTCCGCATCTCGATTACCTTTCCGGCATCGCTAAGCGCTCTGGCATCTTCTTCCGTACAGAAATGATAAGTGACGCCATCCGTTTCTCCGGAGCGGATCGGACGGGTTGTATAAAGAACCACTTCCTTTAAAGACAGGTCGTTTTCTTCTAATAAGGCACGATATACCGTATCCTTTCCTGATGCACTTTTTCCCATCAGACAATAAACTTTGCCCATTTTGATCTCCTTCATCGCATACGCTTCTATATTATATTACAAAATGCAGAATCTGAAAAGAAAAACTTGCCTGCAAACGTTTTCATATTTTGGTATGAATTTCATTCTGAAATATTTTATAATACTTTTGTTTTATCAACAAATAGCTAAAAATATATTGTGAATACGTTTTCACAGATGGAGGTTTCCTATGCACTCTGTTATAACCAAAAAAGCGATTTTGAAACGCTGCGCAGCACTTTCTCTGGCAGCCGTACTGATCGGAACACTTTCTGCCTGCGGCAGTTCCTCTTCTGAGGACGGCGCATCTTCTGATTCTTTAACACTCACAAACGTTTCCTACGATCCGACACGTGAACTGTATCAGGATTACAATGCAGCCTTCCAGGCGCATTATCAGGAAGAAACCGGACAGACAGTCGAGATCATCCAGTCTCACGGCGGTTCCGGCGGCCAGGCGCGTTCTGTCGTAGAAGGTGCGGATGCCGATGTCGTAACACTCGCACTCGCGCATGACATTACACTCATCGAGCAGGCCGGACTGATCGAGCCGGAATGGATCAGTGAATTTGAAGGAAACTCTTCCCCGTATACATCTACGATCGTTTTCCTTGTCCGAAAGGGCAATCCGAAAAACATCACCGACTGGGACAGCCTGGTTGCGGACGGAGTTGAGATCATCCACCCGGATCCGAAAAGCAGCGGTGCTGCCTGCTGGGGATTCCTTGCCGCATGGTACTATGCAGGCCAGCAGTATAACGGTGATGAAACACAGATGAAATCCTTTGTCCACGACCTGTATGCAAATGTAACGGTCATGGATTCCGGTGCGCGCGGCGCGACTACCACATTTGTTGAAAACGGTCAGGGTGACGTTCTTGTTTCCTGGGAAAATGAAGCCATTCAGACCGTGGAAGAATATCCGGATGAATATGAGATCATCACGCCGAGCGTCAGCATTCTTGCACAGCCGAGCGTCGCGATTGTAGATGAAAATGCCGACAAAAACGGCACACGGGAAGTCGCACAGGCGTATCTTTCCTATCTTTACAGCGACGAAGGACAGACCATCATCGGTGAGCACGGCTATCGTCCCTCCAATGAAGCAATCCTGAATCAGTTTGCAGATAAATATGACTTAGACATCAACCTTTGCACGATCGATGACTTCGGCGGCTGGGATGCAGCATATGATAAATTCTTCTATGACGGAGGCGTCTTTGATGAAATTTACGCACAGTAAACGAGTCATACCCGGCTTCGGACTGACAATGGGCGTCACCATTGCGATGCTCTCCCTGTTGATCCTGATTCCTTTGGCTTCGGTATTCGTATACGCTTTCCGCATGAGCGGTGCAGAGTTTCTGGGAACCGTTACAAACAGTGCTGTTTTGTACGCCTTTCGTACCAGCATCATCTGTGCCCTGCTTGCAGCGCTGATCAACTGCGTCTTCGGAACGATCCTGGCATGGGTACTGGTCCGCTACGACTTTCCGGGCAAACGCTTTCTCGACGGACTGATCGAGCTTCCGTTTGCGCTGCCCACTGCCGTTGCCGGCATTACACTTTCCAAAATGTATTCCACGACGGGTATTCTCGGAAAACCGTTGGCCGGGCTTGGGATCGAGGTTTCCTATACACACTTAGGACTTCTGGTCGCACTGGTATTTATCGGTATTCCGTTTGTCGTACGCGCGATTCAGCCGGTTCTCGAAAAGCTGGATCCGCAGTATGAAGAGGCCGCCTATATCCTCGGCGCGAGCCGCAGAAAAACATTCTTTCGCATCATTTTATCGGAGCTTCGTCCTGCATTGCTGACGGGCTTCGGACTTGCCTTTGCAAGAGGCCTCGGCGAATACGGAAGCGTGATCTATATTTCCGGAAACAGCGCCAAGGAGCATACGCAGGTCGTTTCCTACGTGATCATGCAAAAGCTTAATTACATGGACTATGCAAGTGCGACCTCGATCGCACTGATCCTTTTGATCATATCGTTCCTGATGCTGTTATTTGTGAATATGGTTCAGGTGCGCCAGTCAAAGAGAACGAATAACGTGTAATGAAGTGCGAAGCACGAAGCAATCCGCAGCTTATCATATTTAGAATAAAACAAGGAATAGACATTTATGAAAAAAGAACAGCAGGGTTCTGCGGCCACACGCAACATCCTGATCATCATCGCGATTGCCTTTGTTGTGATCATGCTGGTGCTCCCGCTTGCAGCCGTCATCGGCAATTCCCTGAAAAAAGGATTTGAATTCTATATGCATGCGATCACTGCAAAGTATGTGATCTCCGCGCTGAAAGTAACGCTTCTGGCGACCGTTGTCGCAGTCGGTGTGAACACCTTTTTCGGAATCATTTCTTCCTGGGTGATCACGAAGTTTTCCTTCCGCGGCAAGCAGCTTCTGGCAACGCTGATCGATATCCCGTTTTCCATTTCACCGGTTATCGCAGGTCTTGCCTTTATCATGACCTTTGGCAGACTCGGCTGGGCTTATCCGATCCTGGAAAACATCAGCCGCATCACCGGCATGGATATCCAGATCGTATTCGCGCTCCCCGGCGTTTTGCTCGCAACGATCTTTGTCACATTCCCATTTGTATCGCGGGAAATCATCCCTGTATTGAATGCAGAGGGAAAAGATGAAGAAGAGGCAGCCGCGCTGATGGGCGCAAAAGGGTTTTATATTTTCCGAAAGATCACGTTCCCGCAAATGAAATGGGCGCTGGTCTACGGCATCATCCTCTGTGCTGCCCGTGCGCTGGGAGAATTCGGTGCAGTTGCAGCTCTCTCGAAGACACGCGGTGAAACCTTTACCCTGCCACTGGAAATCGACGCATTATACTTATCTGGCGATTCCGATTCTCTGGTTGCCGCATTTGCGGTTTCCTCGATCCTCGTAATCATCGCCATCGTTGTCCTCATTCTGCGCAACATCATGGAGTACCGCGCAAAACTGCGGGCTGCAGAAAAATAGATGCTGTGAAATAACAGGTGTTCGCGTAACAATTCATTGGAGTTTTCACTATGTATGTAGAGTTAAAAAATATCAACAAAAATTTCGGATCGTTTCAGGCATCAAAGGATGTCAGTTTCGGCATTGAAAAAGGACGTCTGGTTGCTCTGCTCGGTCCGTCCGGCAGTGGCAAAACGACAATCCTTCGCATGATCGCAGGATTAGAAACACCGACATCCGGCGATATTCTGATTGACGGTGTCAGAGTCAATGATATCCCCCCTGCCGAGCGCGGCATCGGTTTTGTATTTCAGAACTATGCACTGTTCCGCTACATGACGGTTTTTGATAACATTGCATTCGGTCTGAAACTGAAAAAAATGCCTGCCGCACAGATCCGCGAACGGGTCATGGAACTCTTAAAGCTGACCGGCTTAGAAGGCATGGAAAAACGATTCCCGAATCAACTCTCCGGCGGTCAGAGACAGCGTGTTGCATTTGCGCGCGCCCTTGCGCCAAATCCATCTCTCCTGCTTCTCGATGAACCGTTTGCAGCGATCGACGCAAAGGTCCGTCAGGAGTTAAGAAGCTGGCTTCGTGAAATGATCTATAAAGTCGGCATTACGAGTATTTTTGTTACGCACGACCAGGACGAGGCAGTTGAGGTTGCTGATGAGATCATCGTCACCAATAACGGCCGTGTCGAGCAGATCGGCACACCGCGCCAGATCTACAAAGAGCCCCAGACGCCGTTCGTCTCAGAATTTATCGGACAGTCTGTCATCATTCCTGACTACTATAAGCTGCAGGGATTTGAATCCGGCAGGGGAAAATATGACGGTGCGATCATCCGCCCGGAATTTGTCGAGGCATTCAAGAGCGACAATCCACACTTTGCCAACCTCTTGAGTTTTTCCGAGGAAGGTGTCATCAAGGACATCCTGTTCCGCGGCAACAGCCTGGAATTAAAGATCGATGTCGACGGCATCATCCTCTCAACCTTCCGTTCTCTCGAGCGGCGTCCTGTCGAGATCGGCGAGAAAATGAATGTGATCATCTACCGCCTGTTTGCTTTCGACAAGGAGAAATCCTATCTGCTTGAAAATGAGAATCTGGCAAACTCCGAAGCTTCCAGTGAAGACATGGATGCGCTCATTTACGGCGACGCCGGATACTTCGTGGGGTGAGT
>CADBRG010000022.1 GCA_902797015.1 uncultured Lachnospiraceae bacterium | reverse complement strand
CGGTTTTTCATGCAGCAGACACTGCAGGCCATGACGGTTCGCAACTTTTTTGAGCACCTCCATGATCAGCTGATTATGATCCACCGCAATATTGCAGGTCTCGTAGATCGGCGCAAGCTCATGCTGTGCCGGCGCGACTTCGTTATGCTGTGTCTTGGCCGGAACGCCCAGCTTCCAGAGCTCTTCATTGACATCCTTCATAAAGGCTGCGATACGCGGACGGATCGCACCGAAGTAATGATCTTCAAGCTCCTGCCCCTTTGGCGGCATCGCGCCGAACAAAGTACGTCCCGTAAAGATCAGGTCCTTTCTCTGGCGGTATTTTTTCTGGTCAATGATAAAATACTCCTGCTCCGGTCCGACAGAAGGCGAAACCTTGGTAGAAGTCGTATTGCCAAACAGGCGGAGCAGACGGAGTGACTGCTGATTGATCGCTTCCATGGAACGCAGGAGCGGCGTCTTCTGGTCAAGTGCCTCGCCCGTATAAGAACAAAATGCTGTCGGGATGCAAAGCGTTGCCCCTGCCGCATCATGACGGACAAACGCAAACGATGTGCAGTCCCATGCCGTATAGCCACGCGCTTCAAATGTCGCACGCAGTCCGCCGGACGGGAATGACGAAGCATCCGGTTCGCCTTTGATCAGCTCTTTTCCGGAAAAGCTCATCAGGACCTTTCCCCGCTCATCCGGAGATGAAATAAATGAATCGTGTTTTTCTGCCGTGACACCTGTCAGTGGCTGAAACCAGTGTGTGTAATGCGTTGCGCCCTGGTCGATCGCCCACTCTTTCATCTCATGTGCAATGATATCTGCTGTATCCGGATCCAGATCTGCGCCGCTTTTGATGCATTCTTTCAACCGCTGATATACCTTTTTGGGCAGGCGCTGCTGCATGACGGTATCATTAAAAACATACTGTCCAAACACTTCCGCCACATTAAAATACTCTCCCATATTGCTGTTCTCCTTCTTACTCTGCGCAGCTTATCCGGTAACTCTTGTTTCTTTCTCTGTCCGGAAACCCTTTTCCCTACAGGATATCCGGCAACGGTTTTTTCATCTTTTCGATCACTTCTTCGCTCACAAAGAACGTCACCTCGCGGAACCGGTTGTCGACCACGACGTGATCATGGTCCCCGCCAAATTCCCCGTCAAGACTCCACGGCACTTCTTTTGTACAAAAGATTTCCACATGTGATGTCTTGAAGGAATAGATATGTTCACTTGGCAGGATCTTTGGCATCATCAGTGATGCGACCACCTCCTGCCACATGATCGGATTGGTCGGGCGACGGATCAGCGTCACCTCAAACACCCCGTCATTCAAGCAAATGGCGTCGTCCATCGTGTTTTTCAATCCGCCCACATAATCCGAATTGCTGATCATGCCATAGACAAAATCATCCTGGATCTGTCTGTCATCCGTCCGCACCAGCATATGATACGACGGGATGTCCTGGAGGCGCTTGGCCCCCTCTAATATGTATGCGATATGCCCGAGCATGTGCTTCATGTTCTGCGGTGTCTGATAAGACACATCAGAAAACAGGCCAAATGCCGCTACATAGACAAAAAAATCATCATTAAATGCGCCGACATCGCATGGGTACGGTTTTCCGGTTACCGCAAGCTCTGCGGCCTTTAACATGTTGTTTCTCGGGATCTTTAACGTATGCGCAAAATCATTCGTGCTTCCGGTCGGAATATAGCCGATCGGAACACGCTGTTCTCTTTGCATCATCCCCGTCACGACTTCATCCAGCGTCCCGTCACCGCCGCTGCAGACCACACGGTCATACATGCCGGCATCATTGCGCACTTTATCCCGCGCGAAGTTTTTCCCCGTTGTCGGGCAGGCCGTCACCTCATAACCATTCTCTGTAAAGATATCAATGATCTGTGTCAATACCGAACGGATCTGCCCCCGCCCCGAATGCGGGTTGTAGATATATAATAGTTTTTTCATGATGTCATCCTACTGATAATGCCTATTCTTTTCGGATCGTTCCCACTATGCATTTATTTCCCAAACGGATCCTGCTTCCCCTCACGCAGGTTTTCAGCAATCGTCGAAAGCTTTCGCAGTCTGTGATTGACGCCTGATTTTCCCACAGGCGGATCCAGATATTCTCCAAGTTCCTGCAGCGATACGTCCGGATATTCCAGCCTGACCTCTGCCATCTGACGAAGTGCGGGCGGCAGCTTTTCCAGGCCCATCTGCCCTGCAATATACCGGATATCCTCGACCTGCTTGCCCGCAGCGCGGACAATCTTTTTGATGTTGGCCGTGTCACAGTTAAACTGCCGGTTCACGCTGTTTCTCATCTCTTTTAAGATTCGCACATTCTCCATTTCCATCAGCGCTTTGTGCGCCCCAAGGACATTGAGCATATCTACGATATCTGTGCTGTCTTTTAAATATACCACAAACCGGCCTTTTCGTTCCGTAATTCTTGCTTCTATGTCAAAAATCTTTGCCAGCTGCACCAGTCCGTTCGCATCCTCATTGGTTCTTAAGATCCATTCGAGATGATACGACTTTTCCGGATCGCTCATTGACCCGGCCGTCAGAAAGGCACCCCGAAGCCATGCCCTGTTACAGTCCGTATCGGAAAGTCCGCCGGTTTCATACCAGATTTGTACCACCCGCGCCACTTCGGCTTTTAACGCATGGCCGATCTCAGACGGGATCCGAATCCGGTAACGCCGGTTTTTCTGCTTCCCTTCGGACGTCGCGATCTCCAGTTCTGTACTTCCCGCATTGACTTCCTTCATCAGGAGTACGATTTTTTTTGCAAGCAAAACCTGATCGGTACGGGCCGTGTAGACATCTTCTTTTTGATCAGAGAACACACCCAGAAAATGCAGGATCGCATAGAGCTCCGTGCGACGGGCGTCCATCCCGGGCGCCTGCTCTCTGGAAAGTTCCTTTTTTATATTACCGGAAAAAGACATCGTGCCCCTCCGCTACTTTCTCACTCTGTCCGCATCCCTGTGCTCCAGGTTTACAACATAGCCCTTGTTTTTCTTCAAAAGATCATAGACTGCATTTGCGATCGTCACGGACCGGTGCCTTCCGCCGGTGCAGCCGATGCTGATCACAAGGTTATTCTTTCCTTCAGCCACATAATTCGGGATCAGGAATTCCAGCATATCGGAAAGCTTTTTCAAAAAGCTTTTCGTCACCTCGCTCTGCAGGACAAAATCCCGCACGGGAGCATCGTTTCCCGTCAGGTCCCGCAGCTCATCCACATAATAGGGATTGGGCAAAAACCTGACATCAAACACCAGATCCGAATCCTCCGGCAGACCGTATTTAAAACCAAATGAAAGCACCGTGATCATCAGGTTCTGGAACGTGTTTTCCGACAGGATGATCTGTTCAAGCGCTGCCCGCAGATCCCTTGTCAAAAGTTCACTCGTATCGATGATCGTATCTGCTTTTTTCCGTAAATACTGAAGCCGCTTTCTCTCTTTTTCAATCCCCTGCTCGATACGCTCATTTCCGGAAAGCGGATGCGAACGCCTCGTCTCCTTATAGCGCTTGATCAACACTTTATCGGACGCGTCAAGAAAAATGATCCGCAAAGAAAGATTTCGCTCCTGCATGGACTCAACGGCGCGTTTCAGCTCAGCCGCTGTTTTTCCACTGCGGCTGTCGATCCCAAGCGCCACCTTATGGTATGGGGAGTCTTCTGCATTTGCAAGGTCCATCAGGCTTCCCAGAAGAGAGATCGGCAGATTGTCAACGCAATAATACCCATTGTCTTCAAGAATCTTCAATGCAGTTGATTTGCCCGCGCCGGACATTCCGGTCACGATTACATATTCCATTTGCCGTTCCTCCCTTCTTTAAATTTTAAAATTCTCCGAGCAGACGTACCTCTGTCTCGAGCTGTACGCCAAACTGCTCCAGTACTGTTTTCTGGATATGGCGGATCAGTTCCAACACATCTGCAGATGTTGCACCGCCCTTATTGCTCACAAATCCACAATGCTTTTCGGATACCTGCGCGCCACCGACCGTATAGCCCTTCAGGCCGGCATCTTCGATCAGCTTTCCTGCGAAATGACCCTCCGGGCGCTTAAAGGTACTGCCTGCGCTCGGATACTCCAGCGGCTGCTTTGACGTACGCTTTTGCTTCAGATCCGCAAGCGTCGCTGCGATCTGATCCACATCGCCTTCTGTCAGAACAAACTCTGCTTCCAGTACGATGCTTTCCTTTTCCGGCAGGTTGCTGTGCCGATAGGAAAGATCCAGTTCTTCTGCCGGCAGACGAACGATCTCACCTTCTTTTGTGAGTACGGTTGCCGCAACAAGCGTATCCTTCATCTCACCGCCGTATGCTCCGGCATTCATGATCACCGCGCCGCCGACACTGCCGGGGATCCCTGAAGCGAACTCCAGCCCCGTCAGGCCTTCCGCTGCTGCCTTTGCAGAAACCGCGGAAAGCAAAGCACCTGCCTGCGCCGTGATCTTATCTCCTTCCAGGCAGATCTCGCCCATGGAACGACCAATCTCAACGACGACACCGGAAATGCCCTTGTCTCCGACCAGCAGATTGCTCCCGTTCCCGATGACGGTCAACGGGATTTCCTGCTCACGACAAAACGCAATGACGCCCGGAAGGCCATCCATATCCGGCGATACCAGATATTCTGCCGGCCCGCCGGTCCGAAACGTCGTATGACGACTCATCGGCTCATCCCGCAGGACATTTTCTTTTCCAGCGATGCTGCTTAATCTTTCGTATATATCCATAAACTACGTTATTCTCCAATCTGATTATAATTCTCTTTGAAGCCGGATCAGGCGATCCATCTTTTGTCTGCTGCACCTATCTGGTAAGCAGGAATGCTTCATAGCAGCGCTTTGCTTCATACAGGTCTGCCTTGCTGATGATCTCCCACGGCGCATGCATGTTCAGCACTGCCACGCCACTGTCGATCACGAGCATATCATAGTTGCCCAGAATATATGCGATGGTTCCGCCGCCACCCTGGTCAACCTTGCCAAGCTCTGCGGTCTGGAAGCAGACACCTGCATCATCCAGAATTCTTCTGATCGAGCCGACATACTCTGCGCTGGCATCATTTGAACCGGACTTGCCGCGCGAGCCGGTGTACTTATTAAATACAACGCCTCTTCCAAAATATGCACAGTTTTTCTTTTCCATGACTTCCGGATAGTTCGGGTCAAACGCCGCACTGACATCGGAAGACAGTGCGCGGGAATTGGTCAGGGCTCTGCGCACCTTCAGCTCACTGTAATCACCCGTTGCAGCCACAAGCTCCGCAACCATGTTTTCAAAGAAACGTGACTGCATACCTGTCGCGCCGACGCTGCCGATCTCTTCCTTATCAACCAGAAGGCAGGCGCTTGTGTACTCCGGTGTTTCCATTCCTTCGATCGCCGCATAAGACGGGAATGCGCACACTCTGTCGTCGTGTCCATATCCCATGATCATGCTGCGGTCCAGTCCGTAATCTCTTGCCGGTCCGGCCGGAACCACCTCAAGCTCTGCAGAGAGGAAATCTTCCTCTTCGATGTCATATTTCTCTTTTAAGATCTTTAAGATCGCCGGTTTTACCTTTCCTGCTGCTTTGTCTGCGTCCGCTGCATCTTTCTCTGCTTCCTCTTTTGCGGCAGGCATGCTTCCGATCAGCACATCCAGGCGTTCACCCTCAACACCTCTTGCCAGCTTTTTCTCCATCTGGTCTGCTGCCAGGTGGATCAAAAGATCGGATACGCCAAGAACCGGATCAGACGGATCCTCACCGATCGTAACCTCAACCACGGTACCATCTTTTTTCGCAACGACACCATGCAGTGCCAGCGGCAGTGTCACCCACTGATACTTCTTGATACCACCATAATAATGCGTGTCCAGAAGCACCATGTCAGTATCTTCATACAGCGGATTCTGCTTTACATCCAGACGCGGGGAATCGATATGCGCGCCAAGGATGTTCATGCCATCCTCAAGCGGCCGCTTGCCGATCACAAACAGCGCCATCGCCTTGCCTTTGTTGTCGGCATAGATCCGTGTGCCCGGTGCCGGCTTCTCACCGCTTGCAATGATCTCATTGATATCTCTAAAACCTGCTTTTTTTGCACGGGCTTTCAGCTCCGTCACACATTCGCGCTCTGTCTTACATTTTGAAAGAAACTGTCTGTAGTCCTCCGCAAAGGCAAACACCTCTGCCTGCTGTTTTTCATCATACGTTTCCCATGCATTTTTTCTGTCCATTCTGTCATCCTTCTTTCTTAATTTATTTAATGATTGAAAATCTTAGTACCACATTAATCCGGAGATTTTGCTTGTCTCATACCCCAAAATCTACTGAATGTCCGACTGCCCCATGCCGGCCTGCACACGGCGATACAGCTCATGCGCTGCATTGTAGCCCATCTTCTTCTGACGGAAGTTAACCGCAGCCGATTCGCAGATGACTGCCAGATTTCGTCCCGGACGGATCGGGATCGAATGACATGGAAGCTTCAGTCCGAGGATCTCCGTATATTCATCTTCCATTCCCAGGCGGTCATAGGTCTTGTTCGGATCCCAGTCTTCCAGCTTGATCACAAGTCCGATCTTCTGCTGTTCTTTTACATGCTCGACACCATAAAGTGTCTTGACATCGATGATCCCGATGCCGCGCAGCTCGATGAAATGTCTGGTGATCTCAGGCGATGTGCCAAGCAGCGTTTCTTCATCAACCTTGCGGATCTCTACGACGTCATCTGTTACCAGACGATGACCGCGGCGCACCAGCTCCAGTGCGGCTTCACTCTTACCGATGCCGCTCTCGCCCATGATCAGGACACCTTCTCCATAAACATCAACCAAAACGCCATGCATGGAAATCGCCGGTGCCAGCTTGTAGGAAAGGTAACGGATCGCTTTTGACAGGAACTGTGAAGTCCCCATATCCGTCCCCAGGATCGGCACCTGGCATTCATCCGCGTATTCCAGCATGAGCGGCTCCGGCTCCATCCCTCTGCTGAGTACGATGCAGGGAATCTTTTCCCCCATCAGATCCGGGTAGATCCGTCTTTTCTCCATATCAGGCCGGGATCTCAAATACGAAGTTTCCACCATTCCGATCACCTGCATCCGATCTCCGGCAAAATGCTCAAAAAACCCTGTAAGCTCCAGGCCGGGACGATTGACCTCTGCGGTCGTGATCATCCGTTCCTCAAAATCATCCGATTTGAAAAATGTTTTCAGATTTAAATATTCCGCAGCTTCTTTGACCCGCAATCCCTTCATATATTTTCTCCTTTTGGTATTGCTTTCGGAATTCTCACGAAAGACCTCTTACTGTTCTCCATTCTCCGGTTCATGGAAAAAGCGATACACCGATTCTGCCGCCCTGCGGTTCATACGATCCGGCGCCATCAGTGTTTCCACATCCGCCTGTCTGATCTCATCGATTGAAGCGAAATGCTTCATAAGCGCCTTACGCCGTTCCGGTCCGATTCCCGGAATGTCATCCAGAATGGAATGGACCTGGTCCTTTCCACGAAGCGATCTGTGGTATTCGATCGCAAAACGATGCGCCTCGTCCTGGATTCTGGTGATCAGCTTAAAGCCTTCGCTGGTCTTTTCAATCGGTATTTCTTTGTTATTATAATACAAACCTCGTGTTCTGTGGGAATCATCTTTTACCATTCCGCAAACAGGAATCGAAAGATGCAGATCAGACAGTACTTTTTCGGCAATATTGACCTGGCCCTTTCCACCATCCATCAGGATCAGATCCGGAAATCTCGAAAAACGACCCAGCTCTTCATGCAGCAGTCCGGTCTCTGCCCCTTCCGTGCCGGCCGCAGCCTCCGAACCGGCTGCCTCACGCGCCGCCTTCATTTCCTCCCGCTCCCGTAATCCATGCGAAAACCTTCTGGTCAGGACTTCATGCATCGATGCGTAATCATCCGGCCCTGTCACAGTTCGCAGGCGGAACTTCCGATACTCATTGCGCCGCGGTTTTCCCTTTTCATAAACCACCATCGAACCGACCGATTCGTATCCGCTGATGTTGGAGATATCATAGGCTTCCATGCGCCCGATCTGATCCATACCAAGCAGCGATGCGATCTCCTTGACTGCACCGATCGTACGGCCTTCCTCGCGGCGGATCCGCTCCTTGTCGCGGCTCAATACCATCTCCGCATTGGACGCCGCCAGCTCGACCATCTTCTCTCTGCTTCCTTTTTTGGGCACACGAAGATGCATCGCTTTTCCGCGGCGCTCCGAAAGCCATGCCTCGATCGTCTCATGATCCTCCACCTCGGTCTGCAGCAGGATCTCCTTTGGCAAAAACGGCGTACCTGCGTAATACTGACGCAAAAATACAGACAGGATATCCCCTGCCGTATCTTCATTTCCGATCGTCACATGGAAATGCTCTCTGCCCAGAAGCTTTCCTTCCCGGACAAAGAACACCTGCACGACCGCATCCCGGTCATCTTTTGCGAGCGCAATGATATCCCTGTCTTCTCCGTCCGAATCCGTAATCTTCTGCTTCTGTGCAACCGCGCGCACATTCGAAAGCAGCTCCTTGTATTCCGCTGCCTTCTCAAATTCAAGCGCTTCCGCCGCCTGATGCATTTTTTCTTCCAGTTCGGATAAGATCGGCTTATAATCACCGCTTAAGAAACGAACCGCCTTTTGTACCCGCTCCTGGTAATTTTCCTTTGTCACATAACCCTGACAAGGCGCCGGGCACTGATGGATGTGATAGTTCAGGCACGGCCGCTCTTTCCCGATGTCCCTCGGCAATACACGACGACAGGTCCGGATCCCGTATAGCTTACACAGCAGCTCGATCGTCTTCTTGACAGACCACGAGCTGGTATACGGTCCGAAATATTTTGACGCATCCTTTTTCATCTGTCTGGAAAAAAGTACTCTGGGATATTCTTCTCCCAGAGTTACTTTAATATAAGGATAAGTCTTGTCATCCTTTAACATTGTGTTGTATTTCGGCCGGTGCTCCTTGATCAGGTTGCATTCGAGCACCAGAGCTTCCAGTTCCGAATCCGTGACAATGTATTCAAACCGGCGGATGCGGGTCACCATCTGCTCGATCTTCGGCCCCTTGTAGCGGGACTGAAAATACTGATGCACACGGCGGTAAAGATCCACCGCTTTTCCGACATAGATGATCGCGTCTGTCTCATCATGCATCAAATAAACGCCTGGCTGATGCGGAATCTTTTTTAATTCAGTTGGGATGTCAAAAAAATCATCCACAATGATTACTCCTCATCAAAGATATCTTCGTCCCCGTCTGCTTCCTGTTTTTTCTGACCAAGTCCGAAGTCTTCAAGCGTCAGCTGCTCTTCCCATTCTGCATCTTTTACTGCGTGGGAATCCTCTGCCGTCGTCCGAAGTGTCGTATCCTTCGCATCATCGGAATCAAAATCCGGATTCATCTCACGGAAGATATCCATGAATTCTTTTCCGGTGATGGTCTCATGCTCATACAGATAATCGGCGATCTTTTCGAGTGTGTCGCGATATTCGATCAGCATCTGCTTTGCCTTCGCATACGCGTCACTGATCATCTGCTTGACGACATCGTCAACCTGCGCGATCGTCTCATCTCCGCAGGTCTTGACTGCGCGGCCATCTAAGTAGCGGCTCTCGATCGACTCTAAGCCCATCATGCCGAACTCATCCGACATTCCGAACTGCGTTACCATCGCACGCGCGATCCGGGTTGCCATCTCGATATCGTTTGAAGCACCGGTCGTGATCGTATCGGAGGTGATCTCCTCTGCCGCACGACCTGCCATATAGGTGATGATACGCGCTTCCAGCTCTGCCTTGGTCTGGAGGAATTTCTCCTCCTCCGGCGTCTGCAGGGTATAGCCAAGCGATCCCATCGTACGCGGTACGATCGTGATCTTCTGTACCGGTTCGGATGCCTTCATCAGCGCCGTTACCAGTGCATGTCCCACTTCATGATATGCCACAAGACGTTTTTCCTTCGGGCTCATGATGCGGTCTTTCTTTTCTTTACCCGCGATAACCACTTCTACGGATTCAAACAGATCCGCCTGGTTGATCGCTTTTCTGCCATGCTTAACCGCATTGATCGCGGCTTCATTGATCATGTTCGCAAGATCAGAACCGACACAGCCTGCTGTCGCCAGACCGATCTCTTCAAAATCAACGGTGTCATCCATTTTGACATTCTTAGAATGTACCTTCAGGGTCGCGATACGACCCTTCAGGTCCGGCTTGTCAACGATGATCCGACGGTCAAACCGTCCCGGACGCAGGAGCGCCTTATCAAGGATCTCCGGCCGGTTCGTCGCTGCAAGGATCAGGACACCCTTGGAAGAATCAAAACCATCCATCTCCGCAAGCAGCTGGTTCAGGGTCTGCTCACGCTCGTCATTGCCGCCGCCGTAAACAGAATCTCTGCTCTTACCGATGGCATCGATCTCGTCGATAAAGATGATACACGGCGCATTTTTCTGTGCCTCTTTAAAAAGATCACGCACACGGGACGCACCTACGCCGACAAACATTTCCACAAAATCAGATCCGGCAAGTGAGAAGAACGGGACATTCGCCTCGCCCGCAACAGCCTTTGCCAGTAGCGTCTTACCGGTACCGGGTGATCCGACTAACAGCGCACCCTTCGGAAGCTTCGCGCCGATCTCTTCATACTTCTGCGGATTGTGCAGGAAATCAACCACTTCCTGAAGAGACTCCTTCGCCTCATCCTGACCTGCCACGTCCGCAAACGTCACACCGGTCTTTTCCTGTACATACATCTTGGCATTGCTCTTGCCGACGCCCATAATGCCGCCGGCACCGCCGCCACCCATTCGCCGCATCAGGAAACCTAACAGGATCCATACGATCACGAGCGGGATCATAAAGCTTAAGACAGATCCGATCCAATAGGATGCGGTGCTGTCATTCTCGCCGACGAAATCGACATTATGCTCCTGCAAAAACTGCACAAGCTCTTCATCATTTAATCGGACGGTCGTATAGGTCTTCACGCCGGAAGACATCGGCAGTGTCGGCAGCGTGTTGGTAATGCTGTCGGTTGCACTTTCGTCCTCTTCTTCTGTATCTTCCTTCGGCGTGATCTCAAGTGTCGTGGACTTGATCACGACCTTTTCCACCTTGCCGTCCTCCACCATCGTCATGAAATCAGAATAGCTGATCTCCTGCTTGGTGATGTTTCTCATGTTGTTGGTAAGCGTTGACATCAGGAACAAAACGACAAGCGTAACGACCACAAACCATAAAATGCTCTGACCGTTTTTCCCATTATTATTGTTCTGGTTATTTCCGTCTCCGCCACCCGATTGATTCGGTCCGTTGTTATTCATAAGTGATGTGAATATTCTGCCCGCAGGCAGTCCTTTCTAAAAAAGATGAAATTTTCCCTTATACTTTAATATCCAAAATATTCTACTATTTTACAACACTTATAACAGGAAATCTATAAAATCTTTGAAAAATATATCATCAAACGGGGCCCTGAAAGCATTAAAAAAGACGGCTTTGCAATAGATATTATTGCAAAGCCGCCGATTTCTAAAACTCACCCGCGTCCAGATACTCTTCCAGACGAATAAAGTACCGTCCGACATGCAGGCCGTCCATCAGGCCGTGATGCACCTGCAGTGTAAACGGCATCATCAGCTTGTCGCCTTCCCACTCATATTTTCCGAATGTGATCTTCGGATTCGTGTCGACACCCAGTGTCTTGATCGTACGGATAAAATGCGTATACCGGATCCACGGGATTGAAGAAAAGCTTATGATATCATTTTCAAATTCCGCACCTCTCGGATCCATATCATCCGTCGGAAGCTCTGCCTTTTCACGGTTCTTTTTCGCAAATTCCAGCATGCTGTCATAATCATCGCAACGCACCATGGAAAAGTTTTCCGCGCCTTTTTTCAGATGCGTGGTGACCGCCACGTTTTTATCGATCCGGTACGGTTCCTTTTCAATCATCCGATAATAAAAATGCTTGATCTCATTGGCGATCTTCGTTGCCGCGTAGATCATGCAGTAGGTAAAGGATACACCGTTTTCCCGCGCAAACTGATAGATCTTCGTCACATCCAGATCCTTGCCCACGATAATATACGGAAACTGTGCGTCCACATAGCTGTTAAAATGTGCTGCTCTGTCCCATGTTGTAACATCAATTTTTTCAATCATTGTTTTGTCTTCCTTTCTCTATCTGATCCCAATCGACATCATGATCGGCACCGTCACTACAGCAAACAATGTCGTCAAAAATACTGCCTGCCCCGATGCTTCCAAATCTCCGTGATACTGCTCCGCGATCATCGACTGCGCTGCTGCCGACGGCAATGCCGCAGACATGATCAGGATACTTGCGATCATCGGATCCATCTTAAACGGCAGAACCCGGATCACCGCAATCGTAAGCAACGGAATCACAAGCAGTCTGAACACCGTCAGGAGAAACATCCTTTTATCCTTGAACACAACAGAAATCGACATCCTCGACAGTGACAGGCCAACCACGAGCATCGACAGACCGCTCGAAATATCTCCGATATATCCCAACAGATCTCCAATCACATCGAACAGCGGAATATGGAACAGCGCAAAGATCAATCCCGCGACCACCGCATAATTGATGTTCGTCAAAAACAGCTTCTTCACACTGACCTTATCTGCATTCGGTACGCTTTCCGTAAGCATCTTAACACCGATCGAGAACAGAAGCAGATTCGAGATCATGTTCCCAAGCACCATGATGAACAGACCGCGGTCTCCGAAAACAGATAATGCCAACGGCAATCCCATAAACCCATTATTCGAGAACACAAAGTTGAACATCCACGTGCCGCGTTTTTCCTTTGGAACCCGTAACAATCGTGTGATCAAAAGCCCAAAGAAAAGCGATCCCACATGAAAAATCGCAATAAACGGAATGATCAGAAAATCCCGTCCCATGCTTTCCGATCCCGACTGACCGACAATCGAGAGAAAGATGGTGACCGGCATCGTGACATTCAAAACAAGCGCCGAAAAATCCGGCGCGCTTTCTTTTCTGAGCCATCCGATCTTACCGGAAAAATAGCCTACAAAGATCAGGGCAAATAAAATAATGACACTCGTTGCTATCGTTTGCATACCTGCCATTATACATCACTTTTTTTCACGTGAAAAGGATAGACGAAAAATATAAAAATGCCAGATGCATTTTCGCATCCGGCATTTATCATTGTATGTGTTTTTTGGAAGCACCTATTATCCCGGCGGTTTGCCTTAGTCATAAAAGCTTCCCACGTTTTCTGCTTTTACGATGTTCTGATTCCACTCCGGATG
>CADBRG010000021.1 GCA_902797015.1 uncultured Lachnospiraceae bacterium | reverse complement strand
TATTTCACAGGAGGTGATCTTATTGGCTCGTAAAAACAATCGAATGCAATCCGAATACCACAGATCTCTCGGCTTTGATCCGAAAAAGTACACAAGCGTAGCGCCGATCACGCCCGATCGCACACCGCAGCGGTATGACATCTGGTTTGCAAGTCTTGGCTGTCAGCCGAATACCAGTGTACAGGGCGGCACACGCCCGGTTATCATCATTTCCAATGACCTCGGCAATGCTCATGCAGAAACCGTCAACGTTGTCCCAATGACCCGGCACCTGAAAAAGCCGGAGCTGCCCTGCCACACACAGATTGACCCGGACAGCGTCACGGACAAGCATCAGCCGTTAGACCCGTCAATGGTGCTGGCAGAACAGCTAACCACTATCAGCAAGTATGCGCTACGATCTTATGCCGGCCATATTGCGGACGAGAACGCCATGCATCGTATTGAAGCTGCTGTGACCGCACAGCTTGGATTGGAGTGAAGAAAATGCCCGTTAATTTTGTCAATATCCCGGACGCATTGAAGCAGAACACTTCTTTCTGCGTCTGGAAGATGGAAAAGGTCAAAGGCCGTAAGACTAAAGTACCGTACAACCCACGCACCCGTGCTCTTGCCAAGACCAACGATCCGAGTACCTTTGCAGACTTTAACACAGCCATGAAAGCCTACGCCATTGGCGGATGGGATGGTATCGGCTACAGAGTATCCGAGGGGATCGGTGCAATCGACATCGACCACTGTATCCGTGAGGATGGAACGCTTACCGATGTCGCAGCTTCTATCCTTGGCATCTTCTCTAATGCCTATTTCGAGCGTTCCCCATCCGGCACAGGCTTGCGCGGTTTCTTCAAGCTCTCCCCGGATTTCGCCTACGATAAGACTGTATATTATATCAACAACCGCAAGCATGGTCTGGAAGTGTATCTGCCCGGTACAACAAACCGCTTCGTTACCGTCACCGGTGATATGTTCCGGGACGGCACTGTGTCTCTTGACGACAACGCTCTTCAGACTGCCCTCGACACCTTCATGAAACGATCTTCCCGTATCTCCGAGGGTACGGTCGAGCCCTGCTCCTATCTGGACGACGAAGGTGTCATTGCGCACGCATCAGCATCGGAATCCGGTGACAAGTTCAAAATGCTCTATGAAGGTAACTGGGAAGAAGGCTACGACTCTCAGTCAGATGCAGATATGGCGTTAGTCGCCATCCTCGCATTCTGGTGCGGCAACTCTGAAGAGCAGATCGATCGCATCTTCCGTTCATCGGGTCTGATGCGTGACAAATGGGATCGCCGTACCGGAGATAACACCTACGGTCAGATCACTATCAGAAATGTCGTATCCACGAATTCCAAGATCTACACACCGATTGCTGCATCCTCGGCGGAGGATGACTTTGATAGCCTTGATACGGCAGAAGATGATAAGCGTCCCAGCTTCCGTCCTGACCTCTCCCATATCACGCTCACTTTAGAGGAGATGCAGCCGCACACAAACGCCCGTTATCAGCGTGACGAGATCGGCATCGGAAACGCTTTCGCCGATTACTTCAAGCCGATTGCCCGCTTCAACGGTGATCGCAATGTCTGGTACGTCTATGACGGCTCCGTCTGGCAACCGGACGAGAATGCATTGGTTGTGGCAGAGTTGGCAAAGCATCTTGCAGACAAGCTCTATGCTTTCGCATTGCAGATCAAAGATGAGGATACCCGCACCAGATATATCAAGCGCATCCAGAAACTCCAGATGCGGAAAAACCGTAAGACGATGGTCGAGGACGCAAAGTCCGTGCATCCGATCCGGATGTCGGCATTTGATTCCAATGTGTATCTGCTGAATCTGGAAAACGGCACACTGGATCTTCGTACAATGGAGTTCCACGATCATAATCCGGAGGATTTCATTACTAAGATCAGCCACATCAACTATGACCCGTCTGCCACTTGCCCTCGCTGGAATCAGTTCATTGATGAGGTTATGGTCGGCAGGAAGGAGGTCGGGAGATATCTGCAAAAGGCTATCGGCTACTCCCTGTCCGGTGATACCTCTCTGGAATGTCTGTTCATCATGTTCGGACCCACTACCAGAAACGGCAAGACCACGACTATTGAAACCATCCTGCGTGTTATGGGTGAGTACGGCAGATCGGCAAAGCCGGATATGCTCGCCACAAACTATTTCCGCGGACAGTCCAACGGCTCTTCAGATGATGTTGCCCGTCTTGCCGGTGCGAGATTTGTCGGTATTTCGGAAATGGAGCAGAAGCTGACGATCAATGCAAGTCTCACAAAGCAGCTCACCGGCAACGGATCGATCACAGCACGTTTTCTCTACGAGGGCTATTTCGAGTTCCACATGCAGGCGAAGATCTTCATCGACACGAACCACCTGCCGAACGTCACCGACCGCACCCTGTTTGAATCCGGCAGACTGAAAATCATTCCGTTTACACGTCACTTCGAGGATCATGAGCAGGATAAGACGCTGAAGACCACACTGATGCAGCCGGAGAATCTGTCCGGTATCCTGAACTGGTGCATCGAAGGGTATAAGCTCTACAAGGCCGAGGGCTTGGATGAACCGGAAGAAGTACGAACTGCTACGGAGGAGTATCGTGTGGATTCCGACCGTATTGCTCAGTTTATGCGGCAGTGTCTGAAGAAGGAGAAGGGCGCGGAGATCAAGGCATCGGCAGTATATGGTCACTACAAGGATTGGTGCAGTGATAATGGCTTCAAGTATGAAAGCTCTCAGAATTTCTATAAGCGGCTGTCCTTGGAGTATCTCATTGTCAAGCGTCGTCCCTGGAGTCAGGCTACGACCGGAAACATGAATCCGCTTTCGCTTGTGAACGATGTTGCGTGGGTAAAGGGAGAAGAGCCGGGAATGGATCTGGCACCTGTAGAAGATGGGGAGTGACAGAACCCCCTCACTTTTTCCGTTTCTGACGGATGTTTGCATCGCCTCTGCTGTTTCTATATTTGCGAATAAGCAGCGGGCAAGGTGACAACGCCCATAACTTCTGCTTCTTCTGGATTTATTTATATATAATATATTCTTATATTTATTCTTTTTATGTAGTAAATGTAGCAAAGTAATATATAAATAATACAATAAAGAAGAATATAGTAAAAGTTATGGAATGGAATGCTACGCTCGCTACTAAAGCGAGAGAAAAGAAGTAATATCGGCAAAAAACTGTGGACATCTGTTGCAATTGCCATCTATGTGATTGCTACAAGGCTTGGCAGGTGCAACAGGTGTCAGGTTGATAAATCAAATATTTTCAGGAGGAAAAAGACTATGAACAGAATCATCACATGTGAACAGGTATCCGCAGGACATCCGGACAAGATCTGTGATCAGATCGCAGATGCCATCGTGACCGACTGTCTGAAGCATGACCGAAATTCC
>CADBRG010000020.1 GCA_902797015.1 uncultured Lachnospiraceae bacterium | reverse complement strand
TCTATTTCCCGTATACCCAGAGCACCAGCAGCACCCAGATCCGCGCGCTGGTCAACGCCGCGCTCGGGAAGAAGTAAGGCAAGTAATACAGTGCCTGTTTTACAAACATGTATGCTCATATAGCGGATGTCCGTCTCGCTGAATGCTTGACCAGTTAAGAGGTGTTTCCATGACATTAAGGAAGTTATTTGCCCGGTTGCTTCCCGCATTTCGTGCCAGAGAAGCCATTCAGGCTGATATGAAAGATTATTTCGATCGGCTCAATCATAGGATCGAACTGCTGGAGCAAAAAAACGAGTACTTGTTCTTCTTTCTTCAGCATCTGGAAGGGGAGACGGACATGGAAACCAAAAAGAGGGTTTTTTTGAACCTCCCCAAGGCGAGCGGGCAGGTTGCGGACATTCAACTTGCGGATAATTATATCTTGTCAAGGGTAAAAAGGATCTGCGATGAGAATGGGATTTCTTTTAGTTTGTGCGGAGGAACTCTTCTCGGGGCAGTCAGACACCATGGCTTTATCCCGTGGGATGATGACGTTGATATAGACATCTCGAGAGAAGATTTTTATCGCTTAGAAGAACTGCTCCGTAATGATGAACAGTTGGTGATGCAGAGATACTACAAGTATATGGAACACGGCTTGAGGCCTGGATACGTATACAAGATCAAACTAAGGGAAAGTGAACAGTTTTACATTGATGTTTTTCCTTTCGATTATATGAGCATTGCACCCGGGGACGAGGAAAAAGTTGAAAGAGAGAAAGAGTATCTGTGTGAGAAGTTCGGTGAAGAGCTAAAAAGCATCTTTTTAAGGCACGGAGTATTGTATTCAGGAGATGAAAAGCCGGTAGCGAATCCTGCCATGGATAAAGAAGTATCTGTCATTGAGAAAGAATATAGCAATAGATACAATGAACTTTTCCTTAAAGGCGGAGCAATCACCCATTTTACAAGAGGGATTGGAAATGATCGATGGCTCCGAAATATATATCACTTGCAGGAAGCAGCGGAATACTTGCCATTTGAGACCAATTCTGTTGTTTTTGAGGGAATAAGATACAACGCATTTAGAAACTGTGAAAAGCTATTGAATTATCAATATGGTGATTTCTGGAGGCTCCCTCCCTTCTTCACGCAAAGACACGAAATGGAATACGCGTCTTTCTCCGAAAGTGAGAAAACGCTGTTAAAAAACATTCGGAAGACAGGAAAAGCAACAATTTGAGTATGAAGGATGAATATACCATCGGGTAACAATCCGGCAGTTTGCGCTTTTTTCGTATCGGACGATTGCATCTTCTCTCCGACCTGAGAAACTGGGCGATCACCTTGCCGCTGACTTTCACGACAGTGGCAGATGGATGAGATGTGAGTTGGCAGGCTCCTTCAATGAGCGCAAGAGAAGCAGTAGAGTTTGTCGTTATGTGGAGCAAGTTGCGGAATACAGTGCTGAAGATTCTAATGTCGGAGCGTTCTACAGTATTGACAACCTTTTTCGGTTCCGACTGAAAGGGGCCATAGAGACGGAGAAAGAATAATGCCGGAAATAAGTGTAATTGTACCAGTTTATAAGGTCGAACCATACTTAAATCGCTGCGTGGAAAGCATTTTATCTCAGTCTTTCACTGATTTTGAAATAATCCTTGTGGATGACGGCAGCCCGGACAATTGCGGCGCGATCTGTGACGAATATGCCGCAAAAGATGAGCGGGTGCATGTAATCCACCAGAAAAACGGAGGCCTTTCGGCTGCAAGGAATGCCGGCATAGAGTGGGTTTTCGCAAACAGCAGCAGCCTTTGGCTGTGTTTTATCGACTCAGACGATTGGGTGCATCCACAGTACCTGGAACACCTGTATCATGGCGTAAAAGAAACGGGAACTCAAATCTCTTCGTGCGATTATTTGAAGACATCACAAAACGAGACGAGTGATATCATTATCAAATCTCCGGTCACGATTACGGTAGCAGACGACTATGTTCGCGGAGGCAGCAATATAGTTGCGTACGCTTGGGGACGTCTATATGCTCGAACTTTATGGGAAAATGTTCGATTTCCGGTGGGGCGTCTATGGGAAGATGTTGCAATAATATATAGAGTCTTGTTCTCCGTAACAGCGATCGCGCATATTGACGAGAAAATTTACTTTTATTATCTTAATCAAAATGGAATTGTAAATCGTGCATGGCGGCCGAATCGAATGGACGAATTCGATGCATATGAAGAACAGCTGCAGTTTTTTTCCAACAGACCCAGGTACACGAAAGTCTATGAAGCTCTTCAAAATGCTTATATTATGGCAATAAGTTATTCCTACTTCATGGAGCAGAAGTCGGATCTGCCGCAGGAAGAGAAAAAGCACTATGCAGGCATACTCCGGAACAAAATGCGCCTTGCCTTAAAAAAATACAGAAAAACAGCTGGCATCACTTTCCGGGAAAACAAAGCGGTTTTCGAAACGGCATATCCGGGACTGATGCAGCTGTATTGGATTGTTCAGAGCAGAATCAAAATAATAAAGGGCGGAAAATAACATGGGCGTTCAACATTATATCGATGCTGTACAGGCCAGAATGCAGAACTGGCAGAGCCGGCATTTTGAGCTGACGCGGTACGGGAGATCCATCGCGAAGCTGAAAGATTCCCACAAAGGGGAGAAGTGCTTCGTGATCGGCAACGGGCCCAGTCTCAGCGCCGCGGACCTGCAGGTGCTGCATGAGTACGGGATCCCGTGCTTCGGCTCCAACCGCATCTTTAAGATCTTCGATCAGACAGATTGGCGCCCGACCTTTTTTGCCAGCGAGGATG
>CADBRG010000019.1 GCA_902797015.1 uncultured Lachnospiraceae bacterium | reverse complement strand
TCCTGTTCGATCCGATGCTGTCTGGGTGCCCGGTGTCCGTGCCAGATGCTTCCGCCTATGATGCATGCTATTGTGATCAGGGCAATCAGCCATAAATATCTTTTCCTATTCATGATAACTCCTCCTGTCTAAGCTTCAAAAACATGCTTGCCAAATGTCTTGCTGATAAATGCGTGGACGATTCCTGCAACCGGCCAGATGATCCATGTGGTTCCCCAGCGGAATGTCAGGAAACTGACGACCAGATAGAGACAGGTGATCGTCGGCCAGTAGACCGGCATAAACTTCGAAAGGTATTCGTTTTCGTAAATGATTACATCTTCCGGTCCGCCCTGATTTTTCTGTGAACTTTCGGCACCTTCCTGCTGCGCCTGATCTGCTCTGTACTGAACTTTTAACAGACGTCCAAGTCCGCCTCTCTGGCGGCCGGCGAGAACGAACAGAAATACTGCTGCTCCTACCAGGAACAGGCAGACAGCGCCTGCGATGTTCCCGAAAAATCCGTTTGTCACTTGTAAAAATGAGAAAATCGCGGCAGGAAGTGCGCTTAAGATGCACAGCACGATTCCAACGATGATCAGGATTGTATGGGTGCTGCGATATTCTGAATACTGCATCTTAACATATTCCTGCGCGCTGTAATCTAACCGGCAATTCTCTTTCCACATATAGGAATACTCCCGTTCCCCAAGTCCGGAGAAGATCAACATTCCCAAGCCACCTGCCAGCATCAGGAATAAAAGGATCAGTCCAACCACAGCAAAAAACTTCGCAGGGCCGCCGCCGGCTGTAACCGGAATTCCTGATAAAATAATGAACGGTACGGACGATATGATCAGGAAAAAGATCCCGAATGCCCCCATGTAGGAAAGGCGTGTTCTGCCTTTGATATAGCCGTCTACTTCTTCAAACGAAACCACGCGCTGCGCTTCTTCTGCCGGTTCCTGATCTACGAATGAGCGGATCCCAAGTTCCTCAGCGACCTCTTCCAGGTTTCCAAATTCGGAAATCACGATCCCGACAGCTTCGTTTTCCGATTTGCCTTCTTCGATCAGTTCATTATATTTATCTTCCATCATCTGCCCAAGCTCTGTCTTAGCTCTGGTCACCTCAGGTGTTCTCGGAAGGTGGGCAAACATGGTTTCCAGATATGTTTTAATCGCTTCCATCATCTTCCTCCTGTTTCTATTGTAAGCGTTATTTTCTGTATCAATTTCCCTATTGTGAGTGCGATCATTGCAATGATCATTCGCCATCCTCCTTCCGGATGAAGCGTTCGATTACTTCCTTTGTCAGATTCCATTCATTGCATTTTTCCCGGTAGTAATCAAGTCCGCTTTCTGTAACGCGGTAGTACGTTCTTCTTTTTCCGCTTTCCGCATCTACCGAATATGACTCGATGTACCCGTTCTTTTCCATTCGTGTGAACGCTGAGTATAATGTCGTCTGCTTAATGATGTACTTCTCATCGGACAGGTCCTTAATCTTTTTTGATATCTCATATCCGTAAGAAGGCCCGTCCAGAAGCAGATATAGTATGATGGTGTCATTGTACCCGCGGATCACATCACTGCTGATACTAACCATGATGCCTCCTTTCTGCCCAACTTCATGTGTTTTCCTATCTAAATCCTGCTTTAATACTTCGTCTATCGATATATCGACTGGCGTTGCATCGTCTATCGTAGTACGTCTGTCGTAGTAAATATATCATGCGGCTGGTACCCTGTCAAGTGGGGCTGAAAAAATTCTGAAAAATCTACAACAAAAACGCCTGCAGCATTTCTGCCACAGGCGGTTCAAACACAATCTTTATTCTATTACATACCTTATTTCAGCGACTCGCCCAGTTTTCTATAAACGTCCGGATGCTCTGCGATCGCGCGCTTAATTCCGGCTGTCCGCTGCTGGGAAGAACTTGCACCATCAATTCCCCGCAGGATGACCATGTTTCCTTTTCCGCCCATATGCTCGCAAACGTCAAAGGCAAGTTCATATGCAAGCTCTTCATAGTCCTCTCCAACGAAATTCGGCATATATTCTTTGACGTCGTCACCCCAGACATTCGTAATTTCCGTATCCGCTGTCACAAATGGGATACCTGCATCGTGTGCTGCATTGACGGCACCACTGACGCCGTTAGAATCATTTGCTGTCAATATGACCGCATCAACACCTGCCGAGATCATGTTTTCAATCTTGGTAACCTGGCCTTCAATGTCTGTTTCCGTTGTCGTATTATCAACTCTTACAGAAATGCCAAGATCCTGTCCTGCCAGCATTGCTCCATATGCAATATCCTGAAAATGTGCAGGTGGATCGCGTGCTTTCCGAAGGCGATCGTATCAGTCTGGGCGAGGAGTCTATCCTTGTCCTGGAGACACCGGGACACACAAACTGCAGTCTAAGTTATGCGCTTGAGCCACAGCGGATCCTGTTCCTTTCAGAGAGCACCGGGACACTCAGTCCGCAAAACACAGCGCAGTCTGCGATTTTAAAGCATTATTATGAAGGTTATGCAAGTATCGAAAAATGCAAGTCCTACGGTGCAGAGCGCCTCGTCATTCCGCATTGCGGTCTGATTCCTGCAGACTTCAACGATACTTTCTGGGAACTGGTAAAAGAAGACATGGAATCAATCGTACGGTTCCTGGCTGAAAGACAAGGCAAGATGACCGAAGAAGAAATTATGGAAGATTATACACGAATCTACTATGTTGGTCAGAGACAAAAAGAACAGCCCCGGGAAGCATTCCTGCTCAATGCCGTATACCAGTTAAAGGCTGCTGCTGAAGAGATTGAACGAAGAAAAGAAAGCAGATGACGCATCATCGTCATCTGCTTTCCCTTTTTATTCTTTATATTTTACAGATCCAGCTTCAGATCTTCATCGGTAAACACACCGCCGGCTTTGAACAGCTTCCCGATAATGCCGCTAAGCACTGCCGGAAGGATAAAGGAGATCAGGATCAGTCCCAACCAGTCCATTCCGGTGATCGCCGCCTTGGTTCCGGCTGCAATATCACTCATCCATCCGGTGAAGACACCGATCTGTCCGATCAGACCGCAGGTACCCATACCGGAGGAAACTGCTGCGCCGTTCATCTCCAGATGGAATACGCAGGTTGCAAGCGGTCCTGTGATCGCTGAAGTAATGATCGCCGGAAGCCAGATCGAAGGCTTCTTTACAATATTGCCCATTTGCAGCATACTCGTTCCGATGCCCTGTGCCAGTAATCCGCCGACACCATTTGCCTTAAAGCTGACGATTGCAAAACCGATCATATTTGCACAACATCCGGCAAGTGCCGCACCTCCTGCAAGACCTGTCAGACCGATTGCTGCACAGATTGCTGCTGAGCTGATCGGCAGCGTCAATGCAATACCAACTGCCACCGCTACGATAATACCCATCAGGAAAGGCCGAAGCTCTGTCGCCCACATGATACCATTTCCTGCTGCCTGCGCCGCCGCGCCGATATAAGGCGCAATTCCCATCGACAGCAAACCACCTGCTATGATCGTCACACCCGGGGTTACGATAATATCTACCTTGGTCTGCTTGCTGACCAGCTTACCGATCTCACAGGCAATCACTGCGATAACGAAAACTGCCAACGGACCACCGGCTCCACCGCTTGTATCCGCCGCATATCCGACTGCTGCGAGCGAGAACAACACCAGCGTCGGCGCTTTCAATGCATAACCGATCGCGATCGCCATTGCCGGCCCTTTGACCGCAGAAGCAAAATTACCGATCGTAACCAGCCATTCAATACCTGCCTGTGTTCCGATCGTACTTAAGATCGTACCGATCAGAAGCGATGCAAACAAACCTTGCGCCATTGCGCCAAGTGCATCTACGAAATACGCCTTTGCCGATAAGGAAACACCTTTTTTTGTACAATACTCTTTTACTGCTGACATACCCATCTCCTTATGTCTTGTGTCATCAAGTTCTCCATTAATATAATGAATCATTATACCAGTGTCAATACAATTGTAAACTTTTAAGTTTACACCTGTCTTGTCACCCCTGTTTTTATGTGGTATAGTATGGAAAATAGGCTTAGGCTTACAGACATGTCTATGAAGCAAGAACGGCCAATAACAAGTGCGGATACTGCATTTATGAAACACCAAGGGGGATATATCAACTGATGAACGCCGCAGAAAGAAGAAATATGATCATTCAGAAATTAGAAAATAGCGATAAGGCACTTTCAGGCAGTGCGCTCGCAAAAGAACTGGGTGTCAGCCGCCAGATCATCGTCCAGGACATCGCTCTGCTGCGTGCAAAAGGCACCAATATCATCTCCACGAATCTCGGCTATGTACTGCTCAATCAGACAAAAGAAGAAAAACGTGTTTTCAAGCTTCGCCATACCGATGATGAAGTGTCTGATGAATTAAGCCTGATCGTTGACTGCGGCGGCATCGTGAAAGATGTTTTTATTTATCATAAGGTATATGGGACGGTTCGCGCGGAAATGAATATCCGCTCGCGGGAGGATGTGCGGAAGTTTTTAGAAAAGATCGCTTCCGGCAGCTCAAGTCTCTTAAAAAATGTCACGAGCGGATATCATTATCATACGATTTTAGCGCCCAGCGAAGAAACACTGGATCTGATCGGAGAACGGCTGTCTGAAAAAGGCTTCTTAGCGCCTCTCCAGGAGTACGAACCGATCGACATTAAAAAGGGAGATTAGATCATACATGATCTAACCTCCCCTTTTTCATTTATATAAGCTTCTATTCTCCCATTCCGTATTGAAGCAGAATCTCTTCGAGGCGTTCCTGCGTCATCGGCTTAGGGATCACAAAGTCTTTGTTTTCAAGCACTGCCTGGGCAAGATTTCTGTACTCCTGCGCCTGGTTGGATTCCGGATCGTATTCAATGACCGTCTTACGCTTGATCTCGGCACGCTGTACGATATTATCGCGCGGAACGAAGTATAAGAGCTTTGTGCCGAGTTCTTTTGCAAATGCTTCCAGCAGTTCCTTTTCATGGTCGACATTGCGGCTGTTGCAGATAATACCGCCAAGCCTTACGCCACCGCGCTTTGCATAGCGCTGGATGCCCTTGGAAATGTTATTGGCTGCATAAAGTGCCATCATCTCACCACTTGCAACAATATAAATTTCCTTTGCCTTTCCTTCTCTGATCGGCATCGCAAATCCACCGCATACTACATCACCGAGAACATCGTAAAACACAAAATCCAGATCATCATCGTAAGCACCGAGATCCTCGAGCATGTTGATCGAGGTGATGATTCCACGGCCGGCACAGCCGACGCCCGGCTCGGGCCCGCCGGATCCGACACAAAGGGTATTCCCATAGCCTGTCTTCATGATGTCATCGAGATCAATGTCTTCCCCCTCATCACGAATGGTATCCAGGACTGTCTTTTGCGCAAGCCCGCCTAAAAGAAGTCTTGTGGAATCTGCCTTCGGATCACAACCGACGACCATAACCTGCTTCCCCAGCTCTGTCAAGCCGGCGGTAAGGTTCTGCGTTGTCGTCGATTTTCCGATCCCACCTTTTCCGTAAATTGCGATTTGTCTAAGTTCTTTCATGCTATCTCCTTATCTATACCACTGCACTGACCAGACCTTTTTTCTCAGCATCGTTATAAAGATCCGCCATCAGTGTCAGAGCACCGTCCGTTCCAAAATACTGCTTGTCACAGACCAGTACATCTCCGTACGGTGCGCATACCGACACAAATGGCATATTTGCCTTTTTCGCTGTAATGTCATCCCAGATCGATCCGATCACTGCGCTTTTGCGCACCATCTGATCGACGTCTTTTAAATACTGCTCAAACAATCCGCCGTCGTCCGTAAAAATGATGTCTTCTTCCGTCAGATACTCGCCTGCCGTCTCCAGAAACAGCTTCTTCACTGTTTTCCGATGTTTCTTCGGCACATCCTCCGGGAGAAAGATTTTGCGTGGGCTTAACCCCAGGTCGCTGACAAAATATTTCGTGATCGAAAGTGATGCCGATGCGGATGCATTCGTAAAAAACTCTCTCGGCAGACTACGCTGGTTGTGCATATCAAAGAGCCACACTAGATTTCGGTCAAAGTAATAAAAATACCGGTCTGTACGTTCTTTGATCACGGATTCCGTAAATGCTTCATCAAGCCCGAATGTTTCCGTCAGTTTCCGGATGAGCTCCGCCTCTGCCGTCGGTCCGATCGGCATATAAGGAAAATGAATATACGGCGTATCGAATTTGCGCTCCAGCTTCTTTACAATATCCAGATCCGTCCACGGTGAAAGCAGCAGATTGTATTCCGCAGTCGGAATCTTTTTAAGCGCATCGATTCCTCCCCACGGACTGTAAATGATATTCGGTTCCAGACCGATCCGCCGTAACAGTGCCTCGAGCTTCTCAAGCGTTCCGACCCACATCGGATCGTAATGCGGGACAACGCCCCACACATTGACCCGTTTCGGGACAACTTCCCGCTCCCCGTATTCCTCTACATATCCGTCAATCAATGCTGAAAGCACCTGATGATGGCCCCAGACATTGTTCCCCTTAAATCCGGGCAACGGCACATGCAAAACTGTCTTTTCCGGTGTCGTATACTGCTCTGCGATCTCATAGACATCCTCGCCGATGATCTCGGCGGAACATCCTGTTACCAGCAGAAAAATCTCTGCCTTATAATACCGCAGCGAATGCTCCAGCACACTCCTTAATTTATCCGAAGCACCAAAGACAACTTCCGCTTCGCTTAAGTTGCTGCTTGGCACCACGGACTCCATGTATGGTACCGGATTCTGTCCGCCGTTTGCCACAGACAAAACCGAACTGATCGCATGAATACAGCCCGGTCCGCTGTGCATGATCGGCAAAACACCGCCAATCGACAGCGCTGTATAGATTCCTGCCAGACCGCAGCCGACACGCTGCTGCTCCGGGCAGGCGTATTTTTGTTTATCTTCCATATCTACATCCCATTCCGCTGCCGTCTCCGCGACCATGACAGCCTTCTTTAGCGCTTTCCTCTCCGCCTTTTGCATAAAAACGGGTCGGCGGCAATGCTTCGTATTCCTCTGTAAACGGTGACTGATAACGCGCCTTCATCGCATCAAACACTGCTGTATTCCGAAAGCTTGAAGCAAGTGCATCCGCGAACAGATACAGTCCTCTGTATCCGACGATATTGATCCCAAGGCCCGGATCCAGACACGGCACGCCGACCTTTGCCGCCCAGCAGCCTGCGCCGTGCGCACGTGTGATCACGATGTCCGGCTTGTATTTTTTCACTGCCAGATACACTTCCATCTGCTGTGCATTGCTGACACTAACAGAAACATCCATGCCGAGCTCTCTGACATCGGCAACCGGCGTGCGGTCATTCCTGTCAGGCGACGCATCAGTCAGCGGATCATAATGGTACGAAACCGCATGTACTGCTTCCATACCGAGCTCTTTCAGCATGCGGACCATTTCAAAAACATAGCCGGATCCGAGTGCCACCAGTGCTGTCTTTCCGGCAAGCATCGGTTTTAACGCATCGATCTTTGCGGCATATTTTTCCCGCTCTTCCCGGATGATCTCTTCGACAACATCCTCCTTTTTCAGATATGCGCCAAGATCACGCATGAATCGTTCAAATCCGATCCCGCCGTTTGGCTGATGGATATGAAAATATTTCACACCGTAGTTTTCTTCCAGATAACTCAGAATATACGAATCATCCACATCACACTGCCCGAATGAAACCCGCGCCTGCGATGCACGTTCATAATCTTCGATCGTACTGCCCGCCGTCAAAAAGACCATATCCAGTCCAAGCTTTTTAAAGATCGGCGCAACCGTCTCCTGCGCGATCGACGCAAATCCGGCATAGATGATCGTATCTTCTTTCTTCACAGGCGGTTTGAATCTGGCCTTTCCGGTCGAGTGGAAAAAGGCGTCAAACCCTGTTGACCAGAGTCTGGAGCGCATGCCCGCAGCACCAAGCATCGTAACCGGGATCCCAAGCTCCTCCGTCATCTCTGCCGCAACTGCGCCCACATCCTCGCCGATGATGGCCGATGTACAACTCGTCGCGATATAGATTTCCTTCGGATGGTGTCTCTCAAACGCCCCACGCACGGTGTCCTTCAGCTTCTCCGCCGCGCCAAACACGGTATCCGACTCCGTAAACTTCGTCGTAAACATCCGGACGTTATCGCGGAATTCGCCACCCGGTCCCGGCTGGTTTAAGCTGTACCCGCCGGAAAAGATCATCTCTACGCCGCAACACCCGATCGGTGCATGGTCCACAACCAGCGTATCCGGCAGACCAAGTACCGAGGTGATCGCCGTCAGATGAGAACAATATGTTCCCGTCGTAAAACACCGGTTCTTATTTTTCAGGCATCCGTCACAGCCCTGTTTTGTCAGGTCTTTTAACGACCCGTTATAACCTATGATCGACCTGGTCCGGGTTTCCCTGACAGGAGGTTCATCCAGTCGCAAATCCACTGCCATTACATCAAATCCTCCAAAATTCGTTTCTTTAACGTCAAAAATGCCGGGTCAAACAACCGGTCTTTTTTTGCATCTGCCTGAAACTCTACGACGATCTCATCCCGGATCGTCGCCGGTTTGTCTGAAAGGACATAGATCCGGTCAGACAAAAGCAGGGCCTCGTCAATGTCGTGTGTGATCATTAAGATCGTCAGGCCAAGCTCCTTTGTCACATCGATCAGCCACTGCTGCAGATTACCGCGTGTAATAGAATCCACTGCCCCGAACGGCTCATCCAGAAGCAAGATGTCTCCACAGGATAAAAACGTTCGCAAAAAGCTTGCACGCTGC
>CADBRG010000018.1 GCA_902797015.1 uncultured Lachnospiraceae bacterium | reverse complement strand
GGGAATTATATATATACTGCAGCCATACAGCGCAAGTGCTTTAAACAGAGCGATCAGGACTCCAAAAATATATTTCAGAGATACAGGTCTTGCCTGTTATTTGACGAGGTGGCTGACGCCGGAAGCATTGAAGAATTCTGCAGTAGCAGGAAATATGTTTGAAACATTTGTGGTATCAGAAATACTGAAGACCTACAGTAATGAAGGCAAAGATTACAGGTTCAGTATCTTTTATTACAGGGGCAAGGACAAAAGGACATCCGGTGAGAATGAAATAGATCTGATTATCGAAGAAAATGGGGTTCTTTACCCTGTGGAAATCAAAATGACAGGCAATCCCAAAGCGGCTATGGGAGGAACGAATCCGGTCCTTGATAAAATCCCTGATAAGAAGCGAGGCATGGGGGTAATCCTATGTCTGGTCAACAGAAAAACATACCTTAGAGAGAATTTAATAGCCCTGCCGATAGAATATATATAAAGTGCTACCGGTTTTTACATAGACACATGCGTTACCCATAGCGGGTAAATGTCATGTGTCTTTTTTATTGCAGAAAAAGGAGGAACTGCGTATGAATTATGAGGAATTTTTAAACGAAGCAAAAGAAACTTTGACAATGCTGCTTTCGGAAGATTATCCGGGTATCAGCGTCACGGCCGTGGATGTTGAAAAGATGCAGAATGGTTCGTATCGGGGACTGTCTGTAAGGGAAGACGGTCAGGATGTGGCCATGACCATGAATCTGGAACCGCTTTTTGAAGAAGTGCTGGAAGGCGGCCAGAAGGAACTGATCCTTGGTAAGTTTGCCAGAGAGATCCGGGAACGCCTGGAGGACATGCCGGTGTTTGATATCGGAGAGATCAGCAACTATGACGTGATGAAAGAGAATCTTTCAATCCAGATGGTATCAATACAGGGAAATGAGCATATGCTCTCAGAAGTGCCGCATAAAGTCATGGCAGATCTGGCAGCGGTATATCGCGTCCAGGTCGGGAGAGACACGTCGTTCCTGGTCACGGACAAGATGCTGAAAGGCTATGGAATCTCTGAAAAACAGCTGCAGGCAGATGCTGAACGGTATGCACCGCAGCATGCGCCCGTATCGATCAGATCGATGTTTGAAGTAATAGCAGAGATGATGCCGCCCGGAATGGAGATGCCGGAACAGGATCCACAGATGTTTGTGGCAACAGTACAGGATCAGTCCTACGGGGCAGGCGTAATCGCTTATCCGCACTTCATGGAAATGGCGGCGGAACGTATTGGCGGAGAATTCTTTGTTCTGCCGTCCAGCGTGCATGAGGTTCTGCTCGTTCCTGATAATGGAGAAATGGATTGGAAAGAGCTTGAAAATATGGTTCGTACGGTCAACGAGACGACAGTAGAACCGCAGGAGAAGCTTTCTGACCATGTTTACCATTATGACAGTCAGGAAAAGCTGTTTGAACTGGCAAGTTCACATGGATTGCGGATGGCGGAGAAAAGACTTGAACATGTCGCAGAAAGACCGCAGAAAGAAACAGCAAAATCTGTTCAGGAAAAGACCGGAAAGAAATCGGTACTTGAAGAGCTGCGGAACAACAAGGCAGTCTGCGACAAAGAAAATGCGAAGCATGAACGGCATAAAATGCAGCCGGGAAGAGGAGAACGATGAAAAAAGTCTGGATCAAAGATATTGCCGGCGAAATGTCTGATTGCAGGTATTGCCTTTGGTGGGGCGGCAGATCCAGAGAGTGCCAACGAGAGAATGGATGCTTCCTGAAAAATGAGATCAGGGATGCTGCTTTGATCAAGAAGAAAAGAGAAGATTCCGTCTGTTACGGCTGCCCGTATGGAAGAGTGAGACCATGTATCGGCTGGTGTATGAGGAATCTTCTCGGAGAGGAGGGAGGGGTGAAGGTGTAGTGGCATATGATTATTATTACAATGACGAACCGGAACAATATCAGTTTTACAAGCTGCCGAAACTCCTGGTGCAGGATGATGCATTAAAGAATGTTTCAATGGACGCAAAAGTGATCTACAGCCTGATGCTGGATCGAGCAGGGCTTTCAAAAGCGAATGGATGGCTCGACGAATACGGAAGGGTTTTTATCTATTTCACAAATGATGAAGTCTGCAAGACATTAGGCTGTGCCAATCAGAAAGCAACCAAGCTGCTCAACGAGCTGGAACATGGCGGACTGATCATACGGAAAAGAAGCGGTTTCAATAAACCTTCAAGGATATATGTCATGAACTTCGCAACGGCCCTTTGGGAATCACACGACCGGACTCATGAAAATCATGATTCCAGTGATGTGAAAATCATGACTCCGGACTCATGGAAATCACATCCTAATAATACTGAGAATAATAATACTGAGGATAATCAAACCGACTCCTCCAATATAGGCGGAGGGGGCGAAAATCACATCAGTGTGCATTCGAATGATATAGCTAAAAAAGACCAATACAGGATATATTTCTATGACCAGTTAGATATCCCTGTATTGAAAGAACGGTACCCTTATGAAAATGATCGTATCAACGAAATCCTGGAACTCATCGTTGATGTATGTGCCGGTGAGGCTGAAAAGATACGGATCAACGAAGAAGACAAACCGGGTTCTGTTGTCCGTTCAGCATTTATGAAGCTCAACTACAGTCATATCGGATATGTTCTGCATTATCTGGATGAATCAAAAACAGAAATACGAAACATGAGGGGATATTTGCTCACCCTTCTTTATAATGCACCGATGAGTATGAACAGTTATTATCAGGCAAAAGCAAATCATGATATGCAAAACAGACCGGTTTGGGAAGAAGGTGATTACTATCGCTAAGAAAGCAAATGTGATCGGTATTGTCAATCAGAAGGGAGGCGTCGGTAAGACATGCACGGCAGAGAACCTGGGAATCGGTCTTGCGGATGCCGGGAAATCAGTTTTACTGGTGGATCTGGATCCGCAGGCCAGTCTTACCGTCAGCTTAGGATTGCCGCATCCTGATGAACTGGAAACAACAGTTTCTGATGTGTTGGTCAAAATCATAAATGATGAACCGATCACCGACAAAGAAGGAATCCTAATGCATCCTGAGGGAGTTGATCTGCTTCCGGCAAACATCAGTCTGTCAGGCCTGGAAGTATCTCTGGTCAATGCAATGAGCCGGGAGAAGATCCTGAAGCAGTATATCGATACGATCAGGAATCAATATGACTATATCCTGATCGATTGTAGTCCAAGTCTTGGTATGCTGACGGTCAATGCGCTGACAGCATCTGATTCTCTGATCGTGCCGGTTCAGGCACAATACTTGTCAGCGAAAGGGTTAGAGCAACTGCTCCAGACCGTTAACAAAGTGAAGCGGCAGATCAATTCAAAGCTCAGGATCGAAGGAATATTACTGACGATGGTGGATGCCAGGACGAACAATGCAAAAGAGATCAGCAGCCTGATCCGGGAAACCTATGGTGGGAAGATCAAAGTCTTCCAGACAGAGATCCCGCGCTCCGTACGGGCTGCTGAGATCAGTACGGAAGGAAAAAGCATCTACGAACATGACCCTGGCGGAAAGGTGGCAAAAAGTTATCGGGCACTGACAGAGGAGGTGATGCAAAATGCCGAAAAGAGGCGCAAACGTAAGCTTGAGCAGTTACGATGAGATCTTTTCAACAGAAGAAGACAGAAGAGAAGCCTCTCTTGAAAAGGTTCAGCACATCCCACTGTCAGAGCTTCATCCATTTAAGAATCATCCGTTTAAGGTGGTCGATGATGAGGCGATGATGCGAACGGTCGAGAGTGTCGCGCGATTTGGCGTGCTGGCACCGGCAATCGTCCGGCCGAGAGAGGAAGGAGGATATGAAGTGATTGCTGGACACAGAAGAAAGCATGCATCGGAGCTGGCCGGCCTGGAAACCATGCCGGTCATCATTCGTGAAATGGATGACGATGAGGCAACAATCCTGATGGTGGATTCCAACCTGCAGAGAGAAACGATACTGCCGAGTGAGAGGGCATTTGCCTATCGGATGAAGCTGGAGGCAATGAAGCACCAGGGCCAGCGGACAGATTTAACTTCGGGTCAAGTTGGCCCGAAGTTAGAATCACGTAGAAGCAATGAGTTGGTAGCAGAAGGTGTTGGAGAGAGCGTAAAGCAAGTCCAACGCTATATCCGCCTCACTTACCTGATTCCTGAGATTCTTGAGATGGTTGATCAAAAGCAGATCGCATTCAATCCAGCCGTGGAGCTTTCATATCTGACGGAATCAGAACAAAAGGATTTTCTGGAGGCGATGGATTACGCACAGAGTACACCGTCTCTGTCGCAGGCACAGCGCTTAAAGCAGCTGTCAAAGGATGGTCACTGTAGCCTGGATGCCATGTGCGCAGTACTGTCAGAGGAAAAGAAATCGGAATTGAATAAGGTGACATTTAAACACGATGTATTGAAAAAGTATTTCCCAAAGTCATACACGCCCAAACAGATGGAAGACACTATTATCCGTCTTCTTGAACAATGGCAGCGTAAAAGACAGAGAGATTTAGAACGATGACAACCGTCTGCATGAAGCAGGCGGTTATTTTTATGGAGGAAAAGAATATGGAACAGAAATTCTTTGAAGAAGTATTAAACAAGTTAAAAGGAATCGCAGACCTTGTATATGAGCATATGTTAAAGCATCGGCATGAAGAGGAGCGGGAAGATGATTGTGTCAAGCGCATGCTTTACCTGCCGGGCAGAGAAGTATTCTTCCTGACGATGAAGGAAAGCGATGAGATCTTGTATTCATTTGAGGAACTGGGGATCATTCCATTCCCGGAAGAAGGATTCATGATCGTATTTGATGAAGATCATGTGGTTGAACATGAAGGGAAACGTTATGTTGCAGGTCCGATGATTATACGGACGGAATTCGACCCGGAATGCGAACTGGATTTAACAATGGATGAGATTCGAACAGCATTTGATCTTTTAGAAGCGAACGAGGACGAAATTGCATTTGGCGGTGTAACGATTCCAGTGATGGCGCTGCGATAGGCAGGAGGAGATTAAGAACATGGAACAGAAGATATTAGACAATATTATGGTCAACATTAATGAAATTATTGAAGGTGCGATTGAGTTG
>CADBRG010000017.1 GCA_902797015.1 uncultured Lachnospiraceae bacterium | reverse complement strand
TTTCATGATAAATCCTCCATTTCCGTGCGCGGTGCGTGTGGCGTTTACGCCTCGCGGTGCGCGCGCGACTCAAATTTCCGTGCGCGGTGCGTGTGGCGTTTACGCCTCGCGGTGCGCGCGCGACTCAAAAAAACTTGTGCGGTCTTTTATCTGTCTCATGTCTGCTCTTACAGGCATCACTTCCCGCACTGATAATTCGGTATTTTATCACAAAATATGTATAAAAACAATTTATTATTTATATTTATGCAAATATGATAAAAGAAATTGTGGGAGGGGGGTTTTGTATGGCAGATTCGGGAGGATTTATGCATTTTCTCCGCTGATTTGGAAGATTCCAGGTGTCTGGTTGTCATCATTGGTACCAATGAAACAAAATCAGACGCCTTGGTATCATACTATTCGAGCTTTTTCATACCATTTCTACTTTGCATGTTCTAATGGTATTACTATACATGCTTGTTTATCCTACCAGAAGCCTGAATACCTGTCGTTTGGTGGAATCATACCATGACCGGAGTCATACCAAAAGCTACTGCCATAGTCTTCTGGTATAACCCAACTCACTAATCAATAATACCAACAGTCATCTAACTCGAGAGTTGGTATGATATCACTTAAACTGATATGATACCGATCTTCCATGACAGGAACTGCCGGTATTACTTTCTCTCTCTGTCACACTGCATTTGCCCCCGGCTCTATTCAATGTTAAAATGTGCGCATGAATAATGAGAATTTACCCTTGAAATCTGAATATATAACGGTTCCCACCTGGCAGCTGCTCGCGCCCCCGCTCCTTGACTGGTATGCCCGGAACGCCCGGCATCTGCCCTGGCGGGAAACAAAGGACCCGTACCGGATCTGGATCTCTGAGATCATGCTCCAGCAGACCAGAGTGGAGGCCGTGAAAGGATACTATGCCCGCTTCATGGAAGCTCTCCCGGATGTCGCTGCACTTGCTGCATGCCCCGAAGACCGTCTTCTGAAACTGTGGGAAGGTCTGGGTTATTACTCGCGCGCACGCAATTTAAAAAAAGCTGCGGAGCAGATCATGGAATCTTATGACGGCAAGCTGCCCGCAGATCACGCAGCGTTATTAAAGCTTCCCGGCATCGGTCCCTATACGGCAGGCGCGATCGCATCGATTGCATTCGGCATTCCTGTGCCGGCCGTAGACGGAAATGTACTTCGTGTCAGAGCGCGCGTATTCGGGGATGATGGCGATATTGCGGAGCAAGCTGTTAAAAAGGATGCCGAGAAAGAACTTCTTGCTTTTATGCAAGCCTGCTATTTAAACGGATCATGCAACACGGATAATACCGAAAATCCATGCGACATCTCTCCAAAGCTTCAGACAAACGCCCACACCCCCGGCGCATTCAACCAGGCGTTGATGGACCTCGGTGCAACCGTCTGCCTGCCAAACGGCACACCGCATTGTGACATTTGTCCATGGAAAGATGTGTGCACCGCATACAAAGATGACCGCATCGATGCGCTTCCGGTCAAAAAGAAAAAAGCGCCCCGCCGCATTGAGAAACGAACCGTATTTCTCATTATGGACGGCGAGCGCGTTGTCCTGCAGAAGCGTCCGGCCAAAGGACTTCTCGCGGGCTTATACGAGCTTCCCAATGTCATCGGGCATCTGAGCGAAAAAGAAGCGCTTGCTTTTGCAAGGAGTCTTTCTTCTGATAACGATACAACTGCAAACGAAGCCCTACATGTTGATGCTGATCCTGCTCCGACTTCTGACATCAAAACCGGTCTGCAGCCGCTCCGGATCCAGAAGCTGGAACCTGCCAAACACATCTTCACGCACATCGAATGGCATATGACAGGATACCTGATCCGCGTAGATTCGCTGACAAGTGAAGCCTCCGGGCTTCTGTTCGCGGAGCAGGAAGACGTCAAAAGACGCTACTCCATTCCGTCTGCATTTGACGCCTACGTCGGACATATCAAAGATAACGGACTGAAAACCAAATAAACCGGTCTGCAAAAAACGGCCATGCAGGACTTCCCTGCATGGCCGCTGTTAATATCTTTCCTTTAATTATGATACTTCACGCTGCTCAGCTCATGAAGCACTTTCGCTTTCAGATCATACAGCTTGTCTGAAAGATCGACATATACCTTTGCCGGATTGACCAGACGCTTGTTCTCATCCCAAAGCGTATCCATTTCTCTCTTACGGATCTCACGGATCTCCATTGCGGTCGGAGAAGTGTAAACACATTTGCCTTCGTCAAAGATCTGCGCGAGAAGCGGCCGCATCGTATAAGTGCCGCCCTCCAGCAACGTACGTTTCCAGGTCTCGTTCGGATCAAAGATCACCAGATCCTGGCTCTCATCAAATGTCTCACCCGCCACACAGATCAGATCCGCACGGATCTTTCCGGTCTCTTTGTCATAAATACGGATGATATCTTTATTACCCGGATTTGTTACTTTTTCTGTATTCTCAGACAGCTTGATCTTCGGAATGAAGGTACCGTCTTCTTCCTGGATCGCAGCGAGTTTGTAAACACCGCCGAGCGCCGGACAGTCTTTTGATGTGATCATACTCGTACCAACACCCCAGGATGTAATGGTCGCGCCCTGCTGCTTCAAGCTGGTGATCAGGTATTCATCCAGATCGTTGGATGCGGAAATGATCGCATCCGGGAAACCTGCCGCATCCAGCTCTGCACGAACCTTCTTAGACAGATAAGCCAGATCGCCGCTGTCCATACGGATGCCGTAGTTCTTCAGTTCGATACCTTCTTCCCGCATTTCTGTAAATACGCGGATCGCATTCTTTAATCCGGAGCGGATCGTATCGTATGTATCGATGAGCAGGATACATGCATTCGGATACAGCTCTGCATAGTGGCGGAACGCAGTATATTCATCCGGGAAGCTCATAATCCAGCTGTGTGCGTGTGTTCCCTTAACCGGCATATCGAAAATCTGACCAGCAAGTACATTTGATGTTCCATTGCAGCCACCGATGACTGCTGCGCGCGCACCGTAGATACCTGCATCCGGTCCCTGCGCACGGCGGAGGCCGAACTCCATGACCCCGTCATTGCCTGCCGCATAGCAGACACGCGCTGCCTTAGTCGCGATCAGCGTCTGATGGTTAATGATATTTAACAACGCCGTCTCGATCAGCTGTGCTTCCATAATCGGCGCTACCACCTTAACCAGCGGCTCACGCGGGAAGACAACGGTTCCCTCCGGAACAGCATAGATGCTTCCGGAAAAACGGAATGTGCTCAGCCACTCCAGGAAATCCTCGTCAAACATTGACAGGCTGCGCAGATAACGAATGTCATCACTCGAAAACTGCAGATTGCTGATGTGATCGATCAGCTGATCGAGTCCGCATGCAATTGCATATCCGCCCTGACAGGGATTCTCTCTGTAGAACAGGTCAAAGATTACTTTCTTCTGGTTCCCTGTTTTGTAATAGCCTTGCATCATTGTGATCTCATAAAGATCTGTCAACAGCGTCATGTTCAGTGGCCGCTTCATAGCACTTCCTCCCCGACGAAATAACGTCGTCTTTTGCCGGTGATCTCATCATGTCATCCGGCTGCCTTTCTCATAAACCTCTTTGTTGCCTACAGCAGACGGATTCCCGCCTCTTTTAATAATTCCACATCCTCCTTCGGCCACAGGGAGCACTGTACCTCTCCGATGTGTGCCTTTCTGAGGAAGAACAGGCAAAGCCTGGACTGACCGATTCCTCCGCCGATCGTATAAGGAAGTTCCTTATTTAATACAGCCTTCTGGAATGGCAGGTTCGCTCTTTCTGTACATTCTGCTTTTTCAAGTTGCTCCTTCAGTGAATCCTCATCAACACGGATTCCCATCGAGCTTAACTCCAGCGCAATATCCAGTGTCGGATGATATACCAGAATATCGCCGTTCAATGCCCAGTCATCATAATCCGGTGCACGACCGTCATGCGGGATCCCCGATGCCAGAAGGTCTCCGATCTGCATCACACAGACCGCTCTTTTTTCCTTCGTGATCAGATACTCACGCTCCTTCGGCGTTTTGTCCGGATACATATCTTCCAGATCCTGTGACGTGATAAAGAAAATATCACGCGGCAGTATGTTATGAATATAATCATACTGGATCGACATATAAAGCTCGGTATTGCGCAGCACCTTGTAGATCGTGCGGACAGTTTCCTCTAAATACTCCATTGTCCGCTGATCCTTTGTGATGATCTTTTCCCAATCCCACTGATCCACATAGATTGAATGAATGTTGTCAGTGATCTCATCGCGACGGATCGCGTTCATATCTGTATACAGGCCTTCTCCGACAGAGAATCCGTAACGCTTTAACGCATAACGTTTCCATTTTGCAAGAGAATGCACGACCTCTGCCGTCCGTCCCGTCTGCTCCAAAATATCAAAAGAAACCGCGCGCTCGATTCCGTTTAAGTTGTCATTGATTCCCGTATCAGGATCTACAAACAGCGGCGCCGTTACGCGCTCTAAGTTCAGTTCCTTTACCAGGAGTGACTGAAAGAAATCTTTCACGGTCTTAATTGCAATCTGTGTTTCATGAAGGTCTAATTCCGAATGATAGCCTTCCGGTATGATGGTTTTTCCCATAAGTACTTCCTTTCTTCCATTCTCTACAGTTTTTTAGTATAACACATGTCCCATTTTTTGAAACCAATTTTTCAGAAAAAGATTCCTATATAAAAAAGAGACCTGACACATATGTGACAGGCCTTTGTCATAAATCTTAGATTCTATCGACTTGATTATTCGATCTTCATATCTACATCATCAAGTAAAGATGTGCAGTGCGGGCAGCGGGTTGCTGCGATTGCGATCTCTGACTGGCAGAACGGGCAGGTCTTGACCGTCGGCGCTTCCTCTTCCTTCTGCTTCTTCATCTTCTCAGCCATGCCGTTTACTACCTTCAGCATGCAGAAAACAACGATTGCAATGATGATGAAGTTGATGATCGCCATGATAAACGCGCCATATTGAATTACGCCGACACCGGCCTCCTGTGCTGCTTCCACGGTCGCATACTTATTGCCGTCAAGTGCATAGAACAGATTCGTAAAATCGATGCCGCCGATAAAGATACCCAGAACCGGGTTAATGATATGATCCACAAGCGAAGTAACGATCGCCGTGAATGCGCCGCCGATGATGATACCAACTGCCATGGCCATCATGTTACCCTGAATGGCAAACTCTCTGAACTCCTGGAAAAATTTCTTCATAGTTTCTCTCCCTTCTAATATATTAGATGCTTATTATCCATTTTTTAAACATCCGTTACGCTTAGATTATAAACTATTTATAAACACAATTCAATCCGATAACCGTCAAAAGCTCAGATTTATCCGCACCGGCACCCTTGACGTGTGTTTCCGATTATTCTATCATGAAAATGTCATTTTTAAGGGAGGACAGTTATGGAAATCGTTACCACCATGTGTAAGCTGTTCCTTTGTATGGGGATCGGCTTTTATCTATATAAGAAGAAAATCTTTTCACTGGAAACAAACGCAAAAGTTTCCACACTCCTCGTGCAGTTCGGTGTGCCCTGTATCGTTTTAAACAGTGTCGCTTCCGTTCCGCATGATAATCCACAGCTTGTATTGAAGATATTCTTTGCCGGGATCATCGCCTATGCGATTTTTGTGCTGATCGGTTATATTTTCACCTGGATCCTCCGAGTGCCGAAGTTCTTAAAAGGAACCTATATCTGCATGCTGGTCTTCGCGAATTCCGCCTTCATGGGATACCCTGTAGGCCAGGCAATGTTTGGCGACATCGCGATTTTCTACATTACGATCTTTAACATGCCGTTCAACGTTCTGTTCTTTTCCCTTGGCATGCACTATTTCAGAAAAGACAATTCCCTGGAAGCGCAGACCGGAAAACGCGAACGTCCGAAGCCAACGCTTCGCGAGATCTTCAACGGCGGACTCCTGTCATCAATCGCCGCTATGATCATCTACTTTGCAGATATCCCGATGCCGCAGCTGTTCTACTCCTGCGTTGGATTTGTCGGTGGCATTGTAACACCGCTTTCCATGATCATCATCGGCAGCTCGCTCGGCGCGCTTTCGTTCCGCGAGATCCTGAAGGAAAAAGGTGTCTGGCCCATGCTTCCCATGCGGCTCGCCATCATTCCGCTGATCGTATGGTTCTTCATGCATCTGTTTACCGATGATCCTGCGATCATTGCCATGTGTACCATCAGTGCCGGCATGCCGGTCGGTTCGATCACGGTTATGGGATCGAGCGGACAGCCCAGACAGAATCAGACTGCAGCGGTCGGTGTCGCCGTCTCTACGATCTGCTCGATGATCTCTATTCCGATCATGATCGTACTGTTGAACCAGACATTATAACGACAAAATTTAAGCCTGTGGAGAACGAATCTCCACAGGCTTTTTTCTAACTCTTACAGTGCCTTGATCCGCTCAAGTGCTGCCACGGAATTCTCATATGTACCGAATGCCGTCAGTCTGAAATATCCTTCTCCGCTCGGCCCGAATCCCGATCCCGGTGTACCGACCACATTTGCATTTTCAAGCAGGTGATCAAAGAACTCCCAGGACTTCATACCATCCGGCGTCTTCATCCAGATATACGGTGCGTTGATGCCGCCAAAGACTTCATACCCCGCATCCAGGAGGCCATTGCGGATCACAGATGCGTTGCGCATATAGTATGCGATCTGCTCCTTTGTCTGTGCCTGTCCTTCCGGCGAATACACCGCCTCGCCTGCACGCTGTACGATGTACGGCGCGCCGTTGAACTTGGTACCATGTCTTCTTGCCCAGAGATCTCTTAAGCAGACATCGCTGGCCTTCAGATCCTTCGGCACAACGGTAAAACCAAGACGCAGTCCCGTAAATCCTGCATTCTTGGAAAAGCTCCT
>CADBRG010000016.1 GCA_902797015.1 uncultured Lachnospiraceae bacterium | reverse complement strand
TTCCCTGCCCAGATGATCCGCTTTCAGGTTCATATCATTGAAAAGGCCGCGGAATGCAGCTTCAGATTCCTGCCCGATCGTGGAGGCTGAAAGTGCATTGACAGCCTTCTCCAGGTCTTCCACGGAGAATTCATTCCCTTTGATCCTGTCGATGATCGAACCCCACAGATTCTTCGGCTCAATGATATATCCGAGATGATCCATAGACCATCCCCTGACGATATCCGCATACGTGTCATCAGAAAGTGCTTCTTTATAGGTGATCCCGTCATCACGCAGGAGATCATCCATGTAATTTTCCGTCCTCTCGCTAAGATAACGGTAAAAGATCAGCCCGAGTATATAGTTCTTAAACTCTGAAGCATCCATGTTTCCGCGGAACTCATTCGCTATCGCCCAGAGCTGTTTTGCCAGTTCGTCTGATTTTGCCTTAACATTGTCTGCCATAATGTATCCCTTCCTTTATCAGCCTTCTGCTGTGAACTTGTTATAGCTGTCTGCAAAGAACACGAGGATCTTCTCGATCAGGGTGGTCTGTCTCAGAAGGCCTTTTACCCCGCAGGAAACAAGCTCCTGTCTTAAAAATTCTTTGGTGACTGCTTTCGTATTCATAAAATACTGATGCAGCGTCCTTGATACAAAATCAACGTCAAGGGACGTTACTGCCGCAAATTCCTCGATGTCCGCCTGCAGTACTTCTCTCTCGTATTCATTGTATGCTTCTATGATATCGTCATCCGGATCAAGCTCGAAAAATCTCTCCGTCACGAATGCTTTCATGATATCCCGCTTATAACGCATCTTCTCATTATCTGAACGCTCGATCTCCCGAAGTATAAGATCTATGGACTTTACCATCTCATCTTTGTCATTCCGATTGATATCTTTGAGCAGGTTCAGGATATAGACAACGTTGATCTTATCGGTGCGGACAAGCTCGATATTGAAATCAACATCAACGAGGATGGATTCTTTATCGCCTTTCTTATGCTTTTCGTAATAGTACAGATACCAGGATTTATAATCCGCATACTCATCCTCATCAAGAGTAGGCGCAAGGTCAGCCCAGTCAAACCTGGAGAACGTCTTCAGCGTGCTGAGGATCCCCGCGAGTGTACGGAAAGAGATGACAAATGCCCTGATATCATCCTCTGACTGCAGATTCCCGGCATCATCCGGTGTAGCAGCAACGGCTCTCAGATCCTCCACCTGCTTGTAATACTCCCTCACATAGTGATCATAAGACTGGAGCAGGTAAGCGTTCGGGTCGCCGTCCCCTGAATACAGGCGCAGAGCGTCATCCTGTGCTCTCTTGATATTACGGTACGTCACGATCTGACCAAACTGTTTGGTCACCTTGTCCACGCGGTTTGTCCGGCTGTACGCCTGCACGAGTGAATGCCAGACAAGATTCTTGTCAAGGAACAGGGTGTTGGTAGGCTTGCTGTCAAATCCTGTCAGGAACATGTTCACGACGAGGAGCAGGTCGATCTGCGGAAGGTCTTTCTGCTTCATGCGCTTGGAGATATCCTTGCGGTAAGCATCAAATTTGCTGAGGTCATAACCTGTCCCGAACAATTCATTGTAGTCTTTCATGCAGGCATCCAGATATTCCGCCGCATGTTTATCCGGGTGTTCTTCCATGTCCTGGTTGGCCTGATATGTGAATATAGCCGCGATCCTGTACCCGTTCGGATTATGTTCCTTCATATACTTATAGTATTTCGCAAGGGTCTCGATCTTATCGATCGCAAAGATCGCCGTGTATACATTGTTATTCTCAAGCCTAGTACGCTGCGAAAGATGTCCAAGGATATCATCGGATATCGCCGCGATCCTCTCGTCGGAATGGTACAGTTCATCAAGGTCGATGTGATGTCTTTTGCAGTATTCAGCATCGTCCAGTGAATTGATGTCGATCCTGTCATCTTTGATACTCGTTATGGCAATACTCCGCATGTATTCAACAGAGAACCGCAAAACATTTCCATCCGCTATCGCTTCCTTGATCATATATTTATGAATGCAGGGGTTCAGGTTGCCGGCGCGGAAGATATCAGCCGTCGTCTGCCCCTGCGGCCCTTTGTTTTCCTTAAATATGGGAGTCCCGGTAAAACCGATATAATTAGCGTTCTCAAAATGCTTCCTGATCTGGGCATGCATCTTACCGAACTGGCTGCGATGGCATTCATCGATGATGAACACGCATTTGTTTTTCTTCATTGAGTCCATAATGGCGGTATACTTGTCTGAACGCAGCGCTGTCGCCATCTTCTGGATCGTCGTGATGATCAGGGTCTTGGAAGAATCCTGCAGGGCTTTGACCAGGTTATAGGTGCTGTCTGTCTGATCGACACAGCCTGCCTCAAAGCTGTTATATTCGTCTACCGTCTGGTCATCAAGATCACTCCTGTCGATCAGGAAGAATACTTTGTCGATCCTGCGATCGTCACGTAAAAGGGAAGCCAGCTTGAAACTTGTCAATGTTTTGCCACTGCCGGTAGTGTGGAAAACATATCCGTTCATGTTCGCCATGATGATACGGTCAAAAGCTCTCCTTACCGCGTATACCTGATACGGACGGATGATGAGGAGGACAGGCTCCGTATCTTTGATCACGAAGTATTTGCTCAGCATCTCTGTCAGATGATTCTTTGGAAGGAAATCATTCGTGAAATCCATCAGCTTGTTGATCCTGACATTGTTCTCATCTGTCCAGAAGAATGTCAAAGATTTCAGGATATCCTGCTTCTGCCCAAACTGGTTGTTCTCATCGATGTTCGCACAGTACTTTGTCATCGTAGAATTGGAGATGATAAAGATCTGGATGTACCGGAACAGTCCCCGGAAAGAAAAGCGCCGGTAACGATTGATCTGGTTGACTGCTTCATTGATCTCGATCCCCGGCCTTTTCAGCTCGGTCTGTACCAGAGGGAGACCATTGATCAGGATCGTAACGTCGTATCTGTTCTTATACAGGACATCATCTTTGTGAGCTGGATCCATTGTTACCTGATGAGTGACCTGGTAAATATTTCTTGATTCGTCGGTCGTGAAGAACTCAACGTATATGCTTTTTCCATTGTCCAGTTCCAGTACCCATTTATCACGCAGGATCCTGGCGGATTCATAGACAGTATGGTTATCCAGTCTAATCATGACACGGTCGAACTCTGCATCAGAGAGCGATGCTGTTCCTTTGGCTGCGATCAGTTCCTTTTCGTTCAGCTTGCAAAACTGTTCCCGAAAATTTCTGCATACATCATCATAGTTTTTCAGGGAAATATATTCATAGCCCATGTCATCCAGACGTTCTATGTATAATTTTTCTACTTCATATTCGGACATTACTTTTGGCATACAAACGCTCCTTCCTCTTTCATGTCATGATTCTATTTTACAACGTTTATGTTGTTTTGTCTACATAAAACAACATATTTCTGTCTTTTTTGTTTCATGAGTTGATTGAGAAAAACACGGAAGATGGGAAAGACGGTGAGATGATCATCTTCGGAAAGTTTGATCAATACAATCTCAAAAAACTTTTTTCCATCCGCCATTCTTCGACAACACCCGACAAAGCAAAGATGATATACTAGAATCGCAAAGAAAAGGAGGCTGATCATCAATGACATCGATCTTTGACAAACAGACCATCGGAGATCTCATCCTTGCGTACAGAAAGAAGAATCATCTCCGACGAGAAATCATGGCAGACCGTCTTGGTGTCGCCACAGGAACCATACAACGTTGGGAAAGTGGATCACAAGTTCCGTCCCTGCGGTCCATGGTGCTGCTATCTGAGGAAATGGGAATGTCTCTTCGGGAGATCTTCAAGATCGTCCACGGATGATGCCGCCGGCATCTGCCATTTACATACGATGAAGTGATCTTTTCTAGGTGTATACATAAGATAAGCGCAAAAATCCCCTTCCGGCATTACACCAGAAGGGGATCGTCTTTTTGCTTTCTTTGTTTATTTCAGGTGTGCGTAGCGGCAAAGAAGATGGTTATGTATTCTCAGTGTTACTAATAATTACCGCCCTCGTCTTTCTGTTGACGCTTTTTCGACAGATTCTTTCAACTTTCTTTTCAAATCTTTTGAGACAGGATATTTCTCGATTTTCTTCAGAATGGACTCTTTTGTTTCTCCACGCTTATATAGTTCTTTCACTACAGCGTTGAAAACAACATCGAACCCAAATTCTGCTATTCCCTCTGAAATAAGGCCGATAACTCCAAGTGTAGCGATGCCGCCTATCATTCCACCCGGTCCTAAAGCTGCAAGCGCGGTTGTAAGTGCCGCACCGCCGGCAAAGCCTGTTGCTCCGATAGCCGAAATAAGTATTAAACCTGGAACTCCCAAAGCTGCTACTTTCCCAATAATCTTATC
>CADBRG010000015.1 GCA_902797015.1 uncultured Lachnospiraceae bacterium | reverse complement strand
CTCCAAGGTTTTCTTCCGCCGCCGGATACTTCCGAACGGGTTTTGGCTTTCTGTGTGCCCTGGCGGTTGTTTGCCAGCTGCGCAACGACTGCCTTATGTAACAGATGCTCGTTTGGCTCTACTCCGAAGATTGCATCATTGAGATCGATCGTTCCCACTTCTTCGCCAGCCATATTATAAACAGATACGGTTGCCATCTGTATGTCCTCCTTTCCTCACTAAGCGTTAAGCCTTAACTGACTCTCTGATTGTAACCAGTGCTTTCTTCGGGCCCGGTACAGAGCCTTTGATTAGCAGCAGGTCGTTCTCCGCATCTACGCGAACAACTTCCAGATTCTGAACAGTTACTTTCACGCTTCCCATGTGACCCGGCATGCCTTTGCCCTTGAATACTTTGCTCGGGCTGGAACATGCACCGTTGGAACCCTGATGGCGATGGAACTTGGAGCCGTGTGTCATCGGACCTCTGTGCTGTCCGTGACGCTTGATCGCACCCTGGAATCCTTTACCTTTGGAGATTGCAGTTGCATCGATCTTGTCGCCGGCTTCAAAAATGTCTGCCTTGATCTCATCAGCCAGATTGTAATCTGCAGCGTTCTCAAACTTGAACTCGCGGACGAAACGTTTTCCGGATACGCCGGCTTTATCGAAGTGTCCCTTCTGCGGTTTGTTTACGCCGTGACGGTTGCGGACTTCCTTTTTGCCGGTCGCGTCAACATTGACTGCCTTTTCTTTCTTGTCCACAAATCCTACCTGAACTGCAGAGTATCCGTCGTTTTCTTCTGTCTTGATCTGTGTTACACAGCAAGGACCAGCCTGCAGTACGGTAACCGGGATCATCTCTCCGCTTTCGTCGAAGATCTGGGTCATCCCGATCTTGGTTGCCAGAATCGCTTTTTTCATGATTTTCCTCCTTCTACAGCGGAACGCCTATGCGCTCATTCTAGAATGTTTGTTACTTCATTTTGATGTCGATACTTACACCAGCCGGAACTTCCAGTCTTGTCAGAGCATCTACTGTCTTCTGTGTCGGTGCAATGATATCGATCAGTCTCTTGTGTGTTCTCTGTTCGAACTGCTCTCTGGAGTCTTTGTATTTGTGTACCGCACGAAGGATTGTAACAACTTCCTTCTTCGTGGGAAGCGGTACCGGTCCGCTGACCTCAGCTCCATTCTTCCGAACTGTCTCGATGATCTTCTTAGCGGATGCATCCACCATTTCATGATCATACGCTTTGAGGATGATTCTCATCTTCTGATTTGCCATAATTTACCTCGATTGTTGCCTCGCAAGCCGCCTGCTTTCAGCCTGTGCTTTACGCAGAAAAAAAATCACCAGCTTCGCACTTTGGTTCAGTACGACAAGCGGTGACTGTACACTCTCCCGTGTGTGTCATCCCTTCATGGGAGTCCACAAACACATTCTGTTCTGCTTTCGCAGCTATTGAGTACAGTGACTTGTCGCCAGTTTCCTAACATGACATTCGCTCCACGGAAAACCTGCCACAACGGGCAGCAACCTCACGCTTCAACGCTATCAATGCCACAGCACGAATCATTATAATCGAATGTGCAACAGAATGCAAGGGGTTTTTTTCAAGTTTTTTTCGACTATACTATAAAGGCCTGATCAGGTTCCAGGCGTTGATATGCCACGTCAGTTCAAACAGCTGGGCGTCCACCGCCAAAGCTGACGTCCAGACAGAGCAAGTCAGTCCCGACAGACGTTCACGGCTTGCAGAGCTCCCGCATTGGGCTGCTCCGTCAGTCTTAACAAACGAGCGCAGCTTGCAGAGCTCCCACATTGGGCTGCTCTGTCAGCCTCAGCAACCAGGATACTAGTTGTAGGGCTGACAAACAAGCGAATTTGGTCAGTCCGGAAACATCTAAAAAGGACAGCAGACTGAAACCAGTTAGAATCGTGTCAGTCCTATCAAAACTATCAGCAGCCTATGGACTGACATTTCTTTACATTATATAAATAAGAAGGAGTTTTTGTATGTGGTTAGCATCCAACTGGAAAGATTACGAAGTACTCGACTGCTCCGGCGGTGAAAAGCTGGAACGCTGGGGCGAATATCGCCTTGTGCGTCCGGACCCGCAGGTGATCTGGAACACGCCAAAGAAGGACCGCTTCTGGAAAAAGCCGAACGCACACTATCACAGAAGCAAAAAGGGCGGCGGCGAATGGGAGTTCTTTGATCTCCCCGAGCAATGGGATATCCACTACGCTCTGCCGGAAAAAGTCACATCAGCAAACTCCTATGCGGCACATAAAGAGTTAACCTTCCGTCTGAAGCCTTTTGCCTTCAAGCACACCGGGCTGTTCCCGGAGCAGGCGGCAAACTGGGACTGGTTCTCACAGCTGATCGCCGAAGAGGCAGGCAGACGAAACAGCGGTCAGCCTGTTAAAGTCTTAAACCTCTTTGCCTATACCGGCGGCGCTACGATTTCTGCTGCTGCCGCAGGCGCACACGTGACACATGTTGATGCTTCCAAGGGCATGGTCGGCTGGGCAAAGGAAAATGCTGCTGCATCCGGTCTGTCTGACGCACCGATCCGCTGGCTTGTGGATGACTGCGTCAAATTTGTAGAGCGCGAGATCCGCAGAGGCAATCACTACGATGCGATCATCATGGACCCGCCTTCTTACGGCCGCGGTCCAAAGGGCGAGATCTGGAAGATCGAAGAGCGGATCCATCCACTTGTCTCTCTTTGTACAAAGATCCTCACAGATGACCCGCTCTTCTTTTTGATCAATTCCTATACCACCGGTCTGCAGCCAGCCGTTCTTTCTTATTTAATAGGAAGCGAATTGAAATCCTTTGGCGGCAATGTCACCTCCAGTGAGATTGGTCTGCCTGTTACAGACTCTGGTCTGGTACTGCCATGCGGCGCCAGCGGTCGGTGGAGCCGACACTAATCCTTGTTTATTCTCCACGCAGCGACTTTCTGTATTCCGCAGGCGTCACGGAATAAATCTGTTTGAATGCGTCTACAAACCGGCGCACATTATTGTATCCAATCTTTTCACTGATCTCATATGTCTTATCATCCGTTTCCTGAAGCAGCTTCAGGGCTGCTTCCATACGGATCTGCGTCAGATAAGCTTTATAATTCATGCCGGTTTCTTTCTTAAACATGGCACTGAAATAGTTTTTGCTTACGCAGGCGATCTCCGACAGCCGGCTGATGGAGATTTCTTCCATATAATGTTCCCGGATATATTGCTTAACATCTTCAATCAGTATGCTGTCCCGGTTCTTCCCGGTCTCGCTGATATGCCTCAACAGCTCTTCATAATACTGCATGATCACATCCATCACACCGCGAAACGTTACCTCTCTCTCGATTTTCTCCTGCAGCTCATCCTGCAGCTCATAAAAATCCTTTTGGATCATATGATACTGCATCAGCTTTTCTGCGATCATTCCCGTAAAATGCATACACCGGTTCTCTGCTGCAAAACGATTTCCATAAAACATATCCCGGATCAGATTTAATGTGTCCATGACATTCTTAAAGAATTCCCCGTTTCGTGTAACCAGTGTACGGAACACCTGCTCCGTCATCCGGTTAAACTCCTCATTGGATTCTTCAAACGACTTATGGATCTCCTGAAAAAGGATGACCGGGCGTTCCTCAAAATAGTACAGATCAAATGCATATTTCGCTGTGCGCATCGCGTTCTTCATCTGCTCCGGATAACCGGTGGGCATACCAATTCCTACCAGCAGGCGAACCTGGTACTCCTCTTCCACCTGTTTTTTGAGCGGCATGATCCTGGATTCATACAGCAGCGCTTCCTCTTCTTTCGAGAAAAATACCATGATCTGCATACAGGCATCTTCCCGTCTGATCACAACACTCTCAATCTCATTCTGGAGCAATTCACTGATTCTGTTATATACCGCGAAACGGATCAGGTTGAATCGCTCAAACGATGTCTGCTCCATCCGCGCCGAAAGATCAGGCCTGATGCCAATACACACACCTGCAAACATTTTGCCGGTCATATCGATCTGATATTTTTCCATAAACGCCTGCGGAAATGCTTCAATCATCTCCGGTGACTGTTCTGCACGGTCAAGCAACTCTCTGATCTCACTTCGTTCCTCTCTGAATACCTGTACCGTATCCTGGTCCGTACGCTTTTTGATCGCTTTTTTGACCGCCTGCTCCAACTCATCTGCGCGCACCGGTTTCAGGAGATAATCGATCGCACCGTTTTGCATCGCTTCTTTTGCATAAGAAAACTCGCTGTATCCACTGATGAAAATAAACTGTGCTTTCCATCCCTTTTTGCCCGCTGCCGATAGTACCTCCAGGCCGGTCTGCTCCGGCATCTTGATATCTGACACCACAATATCCGGCGTATATAACTCCATATACTCCTCCAACTGTCTGCCATCTTCTGCCAATGCAACGATTTCTGCATCCAGCGCCGACCAATCGATCAGATGTTTCATTCCGTTACGGATGAGTGCTTCATCATCCGCTATGATCACTCGCCAAGCCATCCTTTTCTCCCCTGTTATTGCCTTCATCTTCCTGCAGCCAGACCGGAAGATGATAGGTTACGATCGTCCCGACTCCGGGTATGCTTTCAATATCATATCCATACGCTTCCCCACAGTTGATCCGGATCCTGTCGTAGACATTTTTCATGCCGACGCTGACTTCACCCGTAGCGACACCTGCTGTGATATCCTTGCTGCGTACCAGATCCATGACATAAGCCAGCCGGTCGGCATCGATTCCGACACCGTTATCCATCAAAACGATATTCAGATCATTTTCTTTTCTGATCGTTCTGATCTCAATCGTCCCGCCTTCCTTTTTCGGCCTCAAGCCGTGTCGGATCGCATTCTCAATCATCGGCTGCAGGATCAGCTTCGGAATCCAGAGTGCTCTGTCTTCCTCGTCTACATCAATATGCAGTGCGATCCGGTCTTCATAGCGGACCCGCATAATGACAAAGTATTCTTCCAGCATTTTCAATTCATCGCCAAGGCGCGCCCTGTCCGTATGACTTCCCATCACATACCGGAGCTGAAACGCCAGACTTTCCAGCATTCTGGCTGTTTTGGGATCTTCCTGTTCCAAAGCCGTCATTCGGATCACATCGAGCGTATTATACAGATAATGCGGTTGTATCTGCATCCGGAGCGCGTTCAGTTCTGCGTCACGCCGCATGATCTCTGCTACATAGACGCGATTGATATAACGCTCCAGGTCTGCGGCCATTTGATTAAACCCTTCCGCAATATCTTCCATCTCATCCGCCGTATGGATCTCGACGCGTGCCCCCATATTTCCTTTCTGCACTTCTTCCATTCCGGCCTTCAGCTGTTTCGCGGGCGCCATCAGGCGATTGGAAAACCACATATAAAGCAGCATCAATGCAAAAATCACGAAGCACAGTATCAGGATCATAAAAATCCTGCCCTGAAAATACGGTCCCATCATATGATGCTTGTTTAACAGCAGTACACTGTACAGATCTGTTCCGTCCAACTGGCGGTACAGTAAAATTTTCCCATGCTCGCTGACCAGTCCGTTCTCACCGCTGATCCGGCTCCGGTACTCGCTAAGCGGATTCGATTCGTACCGGTATACATGCGGATCCTCGGCATACAGATAATGCCCTTTGGACGGATTATAAATATAGAAGACACCGTTTTCCACATTCATACTGTCCACAACGTTTTCCAGAATCGAGATATTAATATCTGCATATGCCGTTCCGAGAACACGGTCCTTTGTCAGCTTAATATTGCTGATATCCATATAATTTCTGGAAAGCGAAAAGATATAATCATCAGATCTGACACAGATGCTTTCCTCCGGCATCGTTTCCATAACCTTCAGGTCACGGATATCTTTCCCTGCATCCGGCAGTTCTCTTAACGACGTAAACGTCTGATCCATACGGAGGACTTTATCCTGGTCAACATAAAGACTGTAGACCCTTCCCACCTGATCACAAAACCGTTCCGAAGCAATATACGGACTGCTTTCCATACTGAATTGCAGCGCATTATGGATCACCATTTCCCGCTGACTGTCATTCACTTCATCAGACTCCAGCACGGACGAAACCGTCAGGCCGGACTCATCCGAATAGTCATAAAGACGACCCAGTGCTTCATCTGCGGAGTCGATAATGTCTTCCGTATTTTTCGCAAAGTATTCGTTGATCTGCGTATAGTTTTCAATCATAACGCGTTCTGCGGTCTTCTGATACCTTGCAAAATAAATAACACCCAGAACCATCAACGGAAGCACACCGAACAATAAAAACCCCAGTATCATTTTCTGATAGGTTGTCTTCGGAGCGAGTTTTCTCAATTTATTCATACACTCCCTCCGTTTTCATCCGATTCTCCCAGGACTGCTGAATCTGCCCCGCAGCATCATCGGATGATATATCGCCATCCAGATAATCCTCGATCAGATGCAGCATTTCCGCTTCAAAATTCTGCGGGCAGCTGCTGTCTCCGATATACTGCGTCATCTGGTCATCACTATTGCGACTGGCCATCATGATCTCTGATCCAATGCTCTTTTCATCTGTAATTTTCGCAGTCAGCTCTTTTACGGGAAATACCAGCGTATTCTCACAGATCCTGCCATAGTTTTCTTCTGAATAGAAAAATTCCAAAAACGTAACCGCCGCCTGATAAACTGCCTCATCTTCAGCACATTTTTCGGTCAGCGCCCAGTAAGTATCCTGATTTCTGGCCGCAAAAGTCCTTCCCTCCCGGTCCGGCACAATAAACCAGCCCGCTTCAAAATCTGCTGTATCCTGCAGACCTGCTGCCGTCCACGGACCGGTAAAGATCATCGCAACCTCTCCGGTTTGCAGCATATAGGGAAGAGAGGTGTCACGCACCGCCCGCCAGTCAGCATTCACATAGCCATTTGTAAATAAGGCTTTCATATCCTCGAGCATCGCGATCGGCTCCGAATCCGTCCAGGCCACCTCACCTTTTGCACAATCCTCCAGCCAGTTTTCATTTCCCGCCAATACATCCGTCCGGAAAAAATGATTGACCCAGTATTCCATATGCCACAGATCTGCTCCGGCTACGCCAACCGGTATAACCCCGTTCTCCTTTAAAGTACTGCAGGTCTTCAGAAAATCATCATAGGAAGCCGGAACCGTCAGACCGTACGCTTCGAAAAGTTTTTTGTTATACAGAATCCCGCTCGTCGTTTCTACCGCACCAACTGCCCAAGTCTGTCCATCTTTTTGATAAAAGTACGAAGCTTCCTTCCCGAACTGATCCGGCAGCGGTGTCAGATAACCGCCTTCCACATAGGCCGCCGGTGTTTTCAGCTGCACGATATCCCCCAGTTCATTTCTCGCGATCCGTCTGGACAGGACATCTTCATAAACATTATGTTCATAGTCAGCCACATAAGTCACATGAATCTGCGGATACGCCTGTTCAAACAGCTCGACTGTCTGCTCAATCTGCGCATTCCACTGCGGGTTCTGAAACGCAAACGTCAGTACCAGCTCCGTCACCTCCGGTGCCTGCTGTTGATTTCTGCGGTTTCGTCCCTCCACAAAGGCATCTGACAACAGGCTGAAAAAAAGCGCAAAAAGTACAGCCGCAGCCAATATGACTACCAGATATACTTTGCGCTTTGAAAAAAAGTGATATGGTGGCTTTCTATCATTCATCATTTTAATTATACAGGAAACACACCCTATATAAAAACGTCCTTTTTTGTGATAAAAGTGCATTTTTTTGTGATAATCAAAGACTGCTGCGCATCACGCGCAGCAGTCTTGCAAAGGAGGGGTATTGAAAAATCGTTTTTATGTATGTTTACAGATCGCCGGCTTTTAATGTCGTTCCACTGTATTCCTTGCCGTTTACAGTTAATGTTACGTCATCCGGGATTATAACCTGTGCATCACCGTTAATGGTCAGTGCAGAAATCACAGATGTTCCGGTCACATTCCATACCGCATCACCGTCCAGTGTCATGTTAACGGCATTGGCACCATTGTCATTGATCATATTTGCAACATGACCGATGTTGAAATATTCATCAATGCCAAAGGAAGTCAGCTGATACTGGTTCGCATATGCAGCTGCATCATCTGCATTGTCAAACGCATTTCCGCCGTCTGCCTTTAACGCTGCGGAACCATCATAGGTTACATGAATTGCTGAGGTAGAAGCTGCTGCGCCGTTTAAGACTGCGCCTTCCCCAAGCGTTACATTCAGTGCGGAAGCATCCAGTCCGTCTGATCCGGAAGCATTGTAGATATTACCGTCATATGTTCCGTTGGTAAAGGTAAATGTCTGCACCTGTTCAGCTGCTTTGGCTGCATCAGTTGTAAATCCTGCAGTTTCCTCATGGACCGGCTTAAAGTTCATCTTGCCACCATTGGTGTTTGCCGGATCGTCTGCATCCATCATGCCGCCGGTTGTCGCATCATCATTGTCCATTACCTGGATTAGCACACCACCGTTTTTAATCGTGGAATTGTCTACCGTTGCCGTCATCGTTTCATCTGAAGCACCTGTCTTTACAAGGAAGGTTGCATATTCAGAATTGACTTCCGTACCGTTTTCGATTGCGATCTTATTCTCGCCCTGGTGGAACATGAAACCGAATGTATCAGAATTGATCACGGTATTCTTATCTTCCTGTGCCTCATAGGTCTCAGTCGTCTCGCCTGCAGAATTCTTCAGATCATATGTCTCGCCTGCCTTGATATCGGTATAAGTTGCCGTTCCGCCTGTAAAGATGGTTGCATAGGTACCGACATTCAGCTCGGATCCTGCGAATGTCTCAACCGCATTACCAATCGCATAGGTACCATATCCCGAACCGTAATTGGATGTATACGGATTATCGAGTGTTTCAGAGATCTGGCCACCCTCTGCCTGCAGTGCTGATACGCTCTCATCTTTATTGTTCAGCGTCAGACTGGTGTTATAAACATTCAGATACATATTGCTTCCGGCATCTGTCGAAAGGACTGCCCATGCACCTGCTGATGTTGTAGAATCCGTAACATTGGTCGTGGTATCATCGCCTTCCATATTGGTGCCACGTGCGGTTCCCATGATACCCAGGATCCACGGTGGCGCTACCATCAGCTGCTGATCCGGTGTGTTCAGGTAGTCTTTGTAAAGTGTTCCGCCATCCGATTGTAATGTTACATTATGAAGTGATACGACCGATCCGCTGTCCGCAAATACCGGCATCGTTGCAACACCACTGGTGTGAATTTCAGTATCCTCAACCGTCAGCTTCGCGTTTTCACCAAATGCTGCCAGAACCGTTCCCTTACCAGAGAAGTCACAGGTATCTGTTCCGTCTGCATCTGTCAGGAAATTGAATACACTGTTTTTGATTGTATATTCCGCATCCTTTACGATAATGCCGTTGTTGCCACTTTCAGAATCTTCGATTGTGATACCGTCTGCAGCAGATGCGTCATAGGATCCGCCGCTGATGCGGTCTGTTGTTGACTGATCCTCATCGATGCCATCTGCGCTGACAAACAATGCTGCATCATAGTCATAGTCGTTTCCGCCGATTGTAGAGGCATCTGTACCGCCGCCATTCCAGGAACCGATCTGTCCTTCAACCGGTGTCTTGTCCATGCCGCCCGGTCCACCCGGTCCGCCTTCGCCGCCTGCTTCAGACAGAGCCTCACCGCCCGCTGAAGATCCGGCCGGAGCTACTTCCGAACTGCCGCAGCCCACCATGGAAGCCGTCATAGCTGCAATCATCATTGCCGTCAACAGTAACGCTACCTTTTTCCGTTTCATTTTTTTCTCCTTTTTCAATGTATATTTTCTCTTTGTCTAAGAAAACTATTTCTGTCAGTCATACATACGGTCTGCCGCATTGGCATCTTTCATCTTCAGCATTGCAAACGTTGCGATCAGGCCTACAATAATGATCACGATCAGGATTCCATATGCCATTGTTGCTTTCCCGCTCTGGATCAACATAACCATCATCATTGCCGCAACCGCTGACGGGATCAGCTGGATTGCCATGATAATACGGTTTGCGGACTGGTATTCACGACGTCCGTATGCGTAACTTGTGATACACGGATGCATAGTCGGCACACCACCGGTCATGCAGGCTACACCGAAGCCCCATCCGATCATCAGACCAACGTGTCCGCCTTCCGGCTGCAGCATCAGGCAAAGCACCGGGATCAGCTCTGTCAGACCCAAAACGATGGAAGCCTTCACCGATCCGAACTTATCATCCAGGAATCCGAATACATAGGACATCGGAATACCGAGGATTGCACCCATGGACAGCCATTTGACTGCTGTCAGCCATACTTCAATACCGCCAAGAGACATATACCGTACTGCCATCGAACCCATGCAGGCATTGATGATAAACTGGAATGCACCAAAGGAGATGATCAAAAGCCATGCTTTCTTCTGCTTTAATACGTCTGCGACCGTAAGCTTTACTTCCTCATCCGCCTCGGAAAGTGGTGCATGATCCGCACCATCCGGATAGAGACCTGCTTCTTCCGGTGTGTCCTTAATACCAACTGCTACAACGATGCAGATGATTACGATGATCACTGCGATTCCTACATAAAACGGACGGTAATCTCCACCCATCTTGTTTGCGATCATGGTTGTCATAACAGAAGTTCCGACAACTGAGAAAATCGGAGATCCCATTGTGATGATACCCATGATCTGTCCGCGGAACCGGATGAACCAGTTTGCTACCAGCATGAAGCCTGCCATCTGCAGGATCATACATCCACACCGTACAACAAACAGAGAAATGAAGAACAATCCATAGTTACCGGATGCTGCGCCGCCGTTGCAATCAAGACCGTTTGCTGCAACGATACCAAGTGTTGCGATCGCGGTAATGATCATGACGATGATCAACGGTTTCTTAACACCGAATTTAATGAACAGTGTTCCATAAATAAATGTCAGAATAATGCAGACAAAGTTACCGACTGTCATCGGCAGCTGTGTTGCTGATGCAGCCCATCCGCCGCCGGCTTCCGTAATGAATGCCTGAATGATATTGATCTGATCGTTCTGCAGACCAGAGTACAGGAACATAAATACGATACCCAGAACGCAAAGCAGAACTGCATATCCCTTAAATTTCCGAGAATTTTTTGCCGCTTCCTGTGCCATTTTTTTCTCCCTTCTTTTATCCTTTAAAAAACTTCAAACAACATTGGAACTCTTTCTGAACCGGTTACATTTTTGTTACCTAAATTCTTACACATCGATCAAAAAAACAAAACGCCACTTTTTTTGAAAAAAGTGACGTCAGACTGAAGACAAAGTCCAGGTTAAAGCCTGGGCTTTTCTTTTGCCCATTCTAATGCTTAGACTG
>CADBRG010000014.1 GCA_902797015.1 uncultured Lachnospiraceae bacterium | reverse complement strand
TCGTTTCCCTGCTGGATGAAGCGAATATCATTTAAAGGAGGGACGAACCGTGGAAGTAAAAAGCAAAGATTTATGGGTATTTGTAGAGACAAATGAAGATGGTACTGCGAAAAACGTCGGTATCGAGCTGCTCGGACCGGGCCGTGAGCTTGCTGACGGACAGGGCGGAAAGCTTTGCGCACTGATCATTGGATGTGGCGTTGATGCAGCTGTTGCAGATGCAAACGCGCATGGCGCAGATGTCATCTATGTGATTGATGGAGAAGAATATAAAGATTACACCACAGACGCTTATGCACTGGCAGTTTGCCATGCATTGGATACTTATGGACCGACCACGATGCTGTTTGGCGCAACACCGAACGGACGTGACCTTGGCCCGCGTGTTTCCTGCCGTCTGCATACAGGTCTGACAGCAGACTGTACAAGACTTAGCATCGATGAAGAATCCGGTAATGTTGCATGGACCCGTCCGGCATTCGGCGGTAACCTGATGGCAACGATCCTTTGCCCGGATCATCGTCCGCAGCTTGGTACAGTACGTCCTGGCGTATTCAAGAAGCCGGAAGAGACCGAAGGCAAAGCAGAAATCGTTAACATTGATTTCCATGTAGCAGCAGATCAGATCCGTACACAGATCCTTGAGGTTCTGATGGAAGAAGGCGGAGAGCTGGTTGACCTGGAAGGTGCTGATATCATCGTAGCTGGTGGCCGTGGTGTAGGCGGACCGGAAGGCTTTGCTCCGTTGAAAGAGCTTTGCGAAGTTTTAGGTGCTACCCTTGGCGCATCCCGTGCAGCAGTTGATTCCGGATGGATCACACACAGCCATCAGGTAGGTCAGACAGGTAAGACTGTAGGACCGAAACTGTACATCGCTTGTGGTATCTCCGGTGCGATCCAGCACGCAGCTGGTATCGGCGGATCAGATTGCATCATCGCGATCAACAAGGATCCGGAAGCAAACATCTTCCAGATTGCTGACTATGGTATCGTTGGCGACCTGTTTGAGGTTGTTCCGAAGCTGACAGAAGAGATCAAAAAACTCAAAGGTCTGTAAATCAAACAGATCTGCAGGCATGTTCTGCACTACAATTCAGGGCTTCTTCTTGCCTTTGCCGGGCAAGGAGGAGTCCTTTTTTTACGAAGCCATCCTGATAAAGCTTGCGGATCTTCCATGCATAGCGGTTGTGTGGATTTTCAAATTTGTCCGCCTGGAAATCAAGGATTTCCTGTACATGAGGATCCGCATCCCGGAAGAAATCCTTCATGGCAGTGATGACGGCGATCGCTGCATCAGCAACAGGATATGCGTCTCCGTACATATCACCGTTTTGCAGAAGGATGCGGACGGTCTTTAAATCATAATGTGCTGCAATCTTAAAATTATGTGCAGCCTGTACCTGCGCGCTAGGCGTCAGGTGACGGTGTGGTGTTGAGATCAGCCAGATTAAAAGATACTGTGCAAATTCAACATCTCTGACATCCAGTCCGACCGGGATCAGTGGGTTCAGATCAAACATGCGCAGTTCGATGTGGCTGACACCATTTTGCAAAAGCCCCTCCATGCTGTAAGCTCCTTTGCTCTTTAAGCGGATCGGGTAATAGAGCTCGGATGGAGATGCCAGAAAGCCTTCGTCTACATAACGCTGAATGCTTCCGACATAGGATGCAATGCTCGTATAATCAAAAATCGGTGCAAAGAAATTCCAGTAGCCAAATTCTGAGCTTCTAAGAGATGCCATTCCGTTAAAAAAGGAATCTCCGCCAAGAATGCCCTTTTCAACATACGAACTGTCCATAATGGGACTGGCTGCAGTAGCGGCTGTCAGAATCCAGCCGTAAGAAGCAGCGCGTTCCGCAAGGGTCAGGTAGAATTGGTTTTTATAATCTGTAAAGTCTTTATACGTATTGTTTCCGCAAAGCGAAAAATCACGCTTTAACAATTCTTCTGAAAATGAGAAGTTAACATGAATCCCGGAAAAGGTCATGATATACCGTCCGTATCGATTGGCTAGATAGTCACGGTAGACCGTTTTGGAAGCCTCATCACCCTGAAAGCGTGCGACAGGAATGTCTTTTTCGCTGCGAATGTAAGGAGGGTTGGAAAAAGGCCATAAAAATTCACGTGGAGACAGCTCACAGAGCTTCTTCTGAATCCGGAGATAATGACAGGACAGTTCATTGATTGCTTCCTGTGCACTCTCACAGACAGAAGTGTTGATCTCAGTCTGATTCTCGGAAAAATCCCGTACAATGTGAGGATCACCAGGGAATGGATGATCGCTCTGAGACAGAAAACCGTTTTCGTCCACACGCAGACTTTCTTTTTCCAGTCCGAATCCGCCTGAAAAAAGATATGGTTGCACATCCGGGTGATTATAATGCAGCATGAAGAACTCCTTTCAGTCTTGTATCATATAAGCCGTTCTTAAAACCTACTATGTTACTATTATATAGGAAAATGGTTAGAACGCAAATTATTATATTTCACCTGAAAATGAAAAAAGGACTGGACGAACACAGAAAGTTATGCTAGAATAACTTGTGTAAAAAGAAACTAACTAGCCAATTATAGTTTCCTATCGCTTAAACATACTACATTGATGAAGCAGGTATGCAGTCCGGAGACGGGCTGCATAGTTGTTATATAAGGAATTTGATTTATTAGGGCCTTTTTGATAAGATAGCACACAGATAATGTGTTATCTTTTTTGATGAAAATGAAAAAAGAAAAGAGGAGTTATATGTATAAGATTGGATTTATTGGCGCCGGCAATATGGGCGGTGCACTGATCGTAGCAGCCTGCAATTCGATCGGGGCTGAAAATGTGGTGATCACAGATTATCTTCCGGAGAAGGCAAAGGAACTGGCAGAGCAGGTGGGTTGTCATGTGGCAGCGTCAAATGAAGAGCTTGCCAGAAGTGCAGAGTATATCGTACTTGCGGTAAAACCGAATGTGATCCGTCTGGTGGCAGGCAAGATCGCGACGGTTTTAGAAGAAGAGGCAAAGGCCGGAAAGACACATGTGGTTGTAACCATTGCTGCAGGTGTGAAGGTCGCTGCGATCCAGGAGTGCATCGGAGACGACACGACAGTGCTTCGGATCATGCCGAATACGCCGGCGATGGTCGGTCAGGGAATGATTCTTTTGACAGGACCGTCAGACATCCCTGAGGAGCTGTTCACACGTCTGGAGAAGATGCTCGCGGCGGCAGGCGATTTTGAACGGGTAAGCGAAGATATGATCGATTCTCTGACCAGTGTAACCAGCTGCTCGCCGGCATACATTTATATGCTCATCGAAGCGATGGCAGACGGTGCGGTGCAGGTAGGAATCCCGCGGGATATGGCACAGCGTCTGGCGGCAAAAACCGTACAGGGATCAGCAGCTATGGTGACGGAGAGCGGAAAGCATCCGGGAGAGTTGAAAGATGCAGTATGCTCACCGGGCGGTTCAACGATCGTCGGCGTGACGGCGCTCGAGGAATGCGGATTCCGCAATGCGGTGATTCAGGCGATCGTAAGATCCGCGGAAAAGAACAAAGATCTTGGAAAATAAAAAAACAAAAAAAGAAATCCGGCTTTCGTCGGATTTCTTTTTTATGAATGAAGATTTGTTTTATTTCATTGCTGCGACTGATTCGAATTCGTCCACGATCTCTTTGTCAGGTGCCTTGGTTATCAGGCTGACAACGATGATCGCGATGCTTGCACAGATGAATGCCGGAAGCAATTCATAGATTGCGAATGCACCACCGATCGGCGCGATCAGAAACTTCCAGATGAATACCATTGCGGCACCGACGATCATGCCTGCAAGTGCACCGTTTCGGTTGGAGCGCTTCCAGAACAGGGCGAAGATCATGACCGGTCCGAAGGAAGCACCGAATCCTGCCCAGGCAAAGGATACGATCCGGAATACGGAACTGTCAGGATTTTTTGCAAGGAGCACACCGATGATCGCAATGATGATAACGGTGATACGCGCCATGGCCATAGATGCTTTCTGTGACATTTTAATCCCAAGCCAGTCGGTCAGGATGTTCTGGGATACACTGGATGATGCAGCCAGAAGCTGTGAATCCGAGGTGGACATGGTGCAGGCCAGGATACCGGACAGGATCAGGCCGCCAACGATGATCAGGAGAACGCCATGCTGGCTCATAAAGAACGCGATTTCTATGATCAGACGCTCAGACTCAGATTCAGAAGAACCTACAAGGTTCGGAATGATACCTGCTTTTGACATGGATAAGCCGATGATACCAATGGCGATCGCAATAAACATCGCGATCACGACCCAGATGCTGGCGATTCGTCTGGACAGCTTGAGTTTGTTGTCATCTCTTGTGCCCATAAACCGGAGCAGGATATGCGGCATACCAAAATATCCAAGACCCCATGCCAGTGTTGATGCGATGCTTAAGCCGCTGTATGGTGATCCGGCACCTGTTTCGGGGTCATGCGATGCAAGCAGTGTCAGATATCCGTCCAGGGATTTGGCATTTGAGATCGCGACATCTGCGCCGCCGATCATATGCAGACCGAAGAAGACGACGATTACGATCGCCAGTGTCATAACGATACTCTGGATCAGATCAGTCGTGCTGGCAGCAAGGAATCCGCCAAGTGCCGTATAGGCAACGATGATGATCGCAGATAAGATCACTGCACCAAAATACGGAAGTCCGAACAGGGATGAGAACAGTTTGCCGCATGCGGAAAAGCCTGATGCCGTGTACGGAACGAAAAATACGACGATGATGATCGCAGCGATCGCAAGCAGAGAATGACTCTTATCACGGTACCGGTTGGAAAAGAAATCCGGAACGGTGATGGAGTGATTCTTTTCACTGTAGCGGCGAAGACGTTTTGCTGTGAACAGCCAGTTAAAATAGGTACCGATCGCAAGTCCGATCGCCGTCCAGCCTGCTTCGGAACAGCCGGACAAATAAGCCAGACCCGGCAACCCCATTAAGAGCCAGCTGCTCATGTCAGATGCTTCCGCACTCATGGCAGTGACAAGCGGTCCCAGTTTTCTGCCGCCAAGATAGAAGTCGCTGACGTTTTTGTTTCTTCTGGAATAGAAAATGCCGACGATTACCATAAAAGCCAGGTAAACGATAATAACAACCAGCATTCCCACTTTGTTAGATGTCATAGATAAATCTCCCTAAATATTGCTTTTTTCGTACTAAAATCGTATTATAGCATGGAAAATGTCATTCTGCAATGTAATAAAGTGTCAGAGTATTAAAGTACAGATTGAAAAGATACGATAAAATCAATGACGATGAAAGGATCAGCATGGAAAAGACAGAGAAGATGGAAAACAGATTAGAGAAACAGTTTGGCTTTTTAAGAGAGCTGGATCAGGAAAAGCAAATCGGCCGGCAGACCTATCTGGCGGATGGCAGCCGGTTTGAAAACGATGCGGAACATGCTTGGCATATGGCAGTCATGGCATTGTTTTTGTCAGAGTATTCGAACGAAAAGATCGATCTTTTAAAGACCATCTCAATGATCCTTTTGCATGATGTTGTGGAAATCGATGCGGGGGATACCTACGCATATGATGAGGAGGCCAAAAAGACACAAAAGGAACGGGAACTGCGTGCGGCAGAGCGGATTTTTGGATTGCTTCCCGAGGATCAAGAAAAGAAGATTCGCGCGTTATGGGATGAATTTGAAGCATGGGAGACCCCGGAGGCAAAATTTGCGCATGCCATGGACAATGTACAGCCTCTGATGCTCAATGCCGCATCCGATGGAAAGACCTGGGAAGAGCATCAGATCGGTTTAGACCGTGTGCTGGAACGCAACGGGCGGTCAAAAGAGGGATCACAGGAGCTCTGGGCATATGCGTATGAAAACTTTATTTTACCGAGTGTGAAAAACGGGAAACTGAGAACAGAGTGACAGAGGAATATTGGGGTACGCTCTAAAGATGAAACGGATTTTTGAGGAATTAAAAACATGCCTGCATGTTTTTTGGCAGGCAACCGGAGTCGGGATTCTGCTACTGGATGAAACCGGTGTTGCGGTTGAACGCTTTGGCAATCCGAATGATTACTGCGATCTGATCCATCAAAACCAGGAGCAGTTTCAGCGCTGCATGAGAGTGCATGCAATGCTCGGGCAGGAAGCAGAAAAGTTAGGATCCTGTTATTTTTACGGCTGTCACGGGAATATGATGCATTTTGCGATCGCGCTCGTTGACGGCGGGAAATATGTAGGCAGCGTTATTGCGGGACCGATCATGGCGGATTATCCGAGTGCCGCCTCTTTAGATGAGGTGATCAGAAACTGCGATGTGCCATCCGGATGCCGTTCGCTTTTTTTGTCAGCGATGCAGAGCATCCAGGTAGTAGAGCCGGAACGGATGTATTACCTCGGGGAACTTTTATATCACCTGGTCAATCATTTGCTGTCGGGAGAGGATTTACAGATCATTCACAGGAAGAGAGACAGGCGGCGGCAGCAGGAGCTGATCGGAGAGGCGATCCAGGATCTGAAGATCCGCAGTGCAGGGGAACAGGATGAGATGCGGCGTCGTGAGACCCTGCGGAGCATGCAGGATCGTCAGGAGCAAGATCTGTGCGATATGATCGAGGAGGGACGCCTGGAGGAAGCACAGGATGTTTTGAATGACATTCTGGGTGGTATTTATTTCTCATCAGGGAATACAGAACTGATCAAACTTCGGATCAATGAGCTGATCACGGTCCTGACCCGCAGGATGATTCAAAACGGGGCAGATGCAGAGCGCATTCATGGCCTTGTGTCGGAATTTCAAAAGCAAAGTGCAAAATCAGCGGATGTGGAAGAAATCTCGTTTGGCTTGTCGCAGCTTCTGCCACGGCTGATCGATATGCTGCAGGATGATGCCATGTCAGAACTGAGTGAACCGGTGCGACGAAGTCTGGCGTATATTCACAGGAATTACCGTGCGCAGATTACATTGGAACAGGCTGCCTTTTATGCTGCAACCAGTCCGACGCATTACTCCAGGCTGTTTAACGCAGAAATGGGAGTGGGTTTCTCTGTCTATGTCAATCGCATGCGGATAGAAAAAGCGAAAGAACTGCTGAAAGAGACTACGATGACACTTTCAGAAATCGCGCAGTCTGTCGGTTTTTCCAACCAGCAGTATTTTTCAAAGGTCTTTAAAACAGAGACCGGCATAACGCCCGGTCAGTTTCGTAACAGAACGGACCGATAAAAGAAAAACAAATAGAAGGGATTATAAAATCTTGTTGTAATACATATTTGCAGCAAGATTTTATAATTTATACATCAAAACGATAGGAAATAAGACAATATCTGACAAAATCAGATAAACAAAATTGAATACGGGAAAAATACAGTGCGATAAGATGATGATAACCAAAAAAGAACGTAAGCTGATATCCTGAATGATTTCAAGATATACAAAAAAGGAAGGAGATTTCAAATGATCATCATCGGTGAAAAAATCAATGGCGCAATCCCATCTGTAGCAAAGGCGATTCAGGAGCGTAACGCAGACTGGATCCGTGATCTGGCAATCCGTCAGACAGCAGGAAGAGCAGATTATATTGATGTGTGTTCTTCTGTTGTAGAAGGAGATGTTGAAGTACTTCACTGGCTGATCGATCTGGTACAGGAAGTCAGTGACGCTAAGATCTGTATCGACAGTCCGAATGCACATTCTATCGTAGAGGCAATGCCGTTTTGCAATAAACCTGGACTGATCAACTCTGTGTCTTTGGAAGGTGACAAGATCGATACCGTTTTCCCGGCGATCGCTGATACAGACTGGGAAGTGGTTGCACTGCTCTGTGACAACAATAAGATCCCGGATGGCATTGATGACCGGATCGCGATTTTCGAAAAGATTATGGAACGGGCGGAAGAATTTAAGATCGCGCCTTCAAGGATCCATATTGATCCGCTGGTCTTCAGTGTGGGCACAAAACCGGATGCATTTACGAACTTCGCGGCTGTTACCAGATACGTCAAGGAAAAATGTCCGGATATTCATGTAACAAGTGGCTTGTCTAATATTTCGTTTGGCCTTCCGTCCAGAAAGACCATCAATCAGTCCTTCCTGGTATTGGCAATGGCAGCAGGAATGGACAGTGCGATCATCGACCCGACCAGCCGGGATATGCTGGGCGCCATCTATTCGACAGAGGCGCTTCTTGAAATTGATGAGTTCTGTATCGAATACATTGATGCTTATGGGGATGATCTGTTTGGAAAGCAGAAAAAGTAAAGGAGAACGAGCATGGAAAAATTTACATACCATATTGAAATGACACCGCCAAAACACAGCTCACAGAAACTGGAGGAAGAGCTGGAACGCTTCCAGGAGCGGTTTGAGAGAATTCAGGAAAGCGGTTTTATCGCATCCATCACAGACAATGCAATGGGACGCCTCGCATTTCAGACCTATGAGATGATCGATGAGCTGGAACTGATTCCGCGTCCGGATCAGGTGCTGATCCATCTGAATACGTTTCATACAAAAGAAACACTGGATCATATTCTGGAGCATGCAAAAGAGCACGGCATCCGTAACATTCTGGCATTGACAGGAGACGGATCTGATAAGATGCACAAGCTGGAACCGGAAGAACTGGAAGCACCGGATGTAAAGGTGACCACATCCGTTGAGCTGATCAAATACATCTATAAGCATTATCCGGACTTTATCGTTGGTGCGGCGTTTAATCCTTATGAGCCGGAGGATTCCGAGTTCGCAAAGCTGGAAAAGAAGATTGCAGCAGGCGCAAAATATGTGATCACACAGCCGATCGTTGGTCAGAATGCAATGGTAGACCGCCTGCGCAGAGACTATCCTGACTTCCCGGTAGTCGTGGAATGCTGGATGTCGAAGAAGCTCCATCTGCTTGCGGATATCATGGAAAAGGACATTCCGGAAGACTTCCCGTATGACCCGATGGCAGAGCTTGACAATCTGCAGAATCTCTATCCGGACTGCAGCAACTATCTGGCATTGATCGGGTACAAGACACAGTATCCGGAGATCGAAGAAAAGTATAACAACCAGTAATTGGAAAGGATATTGTTATGGGTTTTTTATCAGATATTGAAATCGCGCAGCAGGCAGAGATCCAACCGATCAATGACATTGCCAAAAAGCTGGAGATCCCGGAGGAGTATGTAGAAAACTACGGACGCTATAAGGCAAAAATTGATTTTCGGTATTATAAGGAGATTCAGGACCGGCCGGACGCAAAACTGGTTTTGGTGACTGCGATCAACCCGACGCCGGCTGGCGAGGGAAAAACCACCACGACGATCGGTCTGGCTGACGGATTAAACCGTCTTGGGAAAAAGACAGTGGTTGCATTGCGCGAGCCGTCATTGGGCCCGGTGTTTGGTGTTAAGGGCGGTGCTGCAGGAGGCGGCTATGCACAGGTGATCCCGATGGAGGATATCAATCTGCATTTTACCGGCGATCTGCATGCGATCGGTGCGGCAAACAATCTGCTCGCAGCGATGCTGGACAACCATATCCACCAGGGAAATGCGCTTCGGATCGTGCCTAAGACAATCACTTGGAGACGCTGTGTTGATATGAATGACAGACAGCTTCGTAATATCGTAGACGGCCTTGGCAACAAAGGGGACGGCGTAACCCGTCAGGATGGATTTGACATTACAGTGGCATCAGAGATCATGGCGATCTTCTGGCTGGCAACGGACATTCCCGAGCTTAAGGCAAGGCTGGCAAGAATCGTCGTTGCGTATAACGAAGACGGCGCACCGGTCACGGCCGGCGATCTGAATGCACAGGGCGCGATGACGGCTCTTTTAAAGGATGCGATCAAGCCGAACCTGGTGCAGACGCTGGAAGGTACACCGGCATTTGTGCATGGCGGACCGTTTGCAAATATCGCACACGGCTGTAACAGCGTAACAGCCACCAAAATGGGTGTGAAGCTGGGAGATTACATGATCACGGAAGCCGGATTCGGAGCTGATCTGGGAGCTGAAAAATTCCTTGATATCAAATGCCGTATGACAGGGCTTCGTCCGTCAGCAGTTGTGATCGTTGCAACCGTGCGTGCCTTAAAGTACAATGGCGGCGTGGCAAAGGCCGACTTAAACAACGAGAATCTGGAAGCGCTGGAAGCAGGTATTCCGAACCTGTTAAAACATGTGGAAAATATCACACAGAACTTCAAGCTTCCGGCAGTGGTTGCCATCAACCGTTTCCCGACAGATACAGAGGCTGAGCTAGCTCTGATTCGCAAAAAATGTGAAGAGCTTGGAGTAAATGTTGCCCTGTCTGAAGTATGGGCGAAAGGCGGCAAAGGCGGCGAGGAACTGGCAAAAGAGGTGCTGCGCCTGGTAGAGGAGAAGAGCGAAGTGAACTTCACCTATGACCTGGATGCACCGATCAAGGATAAGATTAATGCCATTGCAACCAAAATCTATGGCGCAGACGGTGTGGATTACACTGCCAAGGCGAACAAGGAGATCAAGAAGTTCGAAGAGCTTGGGTTCGGCAATCTGCCGATTTGTATGGCAAAGAATCAGTATTCCCTGACAGATGATGCCAAGGTTTTGGGACGTCCGACCGGATTCCGTATCACGGTCCGTGATATCACAGCATCGATCGGCGCAGGATTCCTGGTGGCGTTGACCGGCGAGATCATGAAGATGCCGGGTCTGCCCAAGGTTCCGTCTGCAGAAAAGATCGATGTGGATGAGAATGGCGTGATCTCCGGCCTGTTCTAAACCGTGGTTGACAATATTGGCGAATTAGGATAAAAATGAAATGGGTTTAAGGAAGACTATGGACCAGCAAAAAATCAAAGAAGCAGTCCGACTGTTCCTTGAAGGGATCGGAGAAGATCCCGAAAGAGAAGGACTCCTTGAAACACCTGATCGTGTTGCACGTATGTGTGAAGAAATCTTTGGCGGCCTGACACAGGATGCGGCCGGGCCGCTGTCAAAGCAGTTTTCTGTGGCGCACAGCGATTTGATTCTTGAGAAGGATATCACCTTTTTTTCTTGTTGTGAACATCATCTGCTTCCGTTTTACGGGAAGGCGCATATTGCCTATATCCCGGATGGAAAGGTGGCGGGCTTAAGCAAGCTGGCAAGGACCGTGGAGGTGTTTGCAAAACGACCACAGATCCAGGAGCAGCTGACAATTCAGATAGCGGACGCTCTGATGGATCATTTGCATCCTAAGGGTGTTATGATCGTGATTGAAGCAGAGCACATGTGTATGACGATGCGTGGAATCAAAAAGCCGGGAAGCAAAACAGTAACGATTGCAAAGAGAGGATCATTTGAACAGAATCCTTCCTTACAGGATAACGTTCTGCAAATGATCAGAGCATGATCCCGATTGTCGGTTTGACGATTTCAGAAAGGATAGGAATATGATACTGGATAAAAACTTCAATATGTTTTTAGAAGAGCTGGCAAGCTCGGCTCCGGTGCCCGGAGGCGGCGGTGCAAGTGCTGCGTGCGGTTCTTTGGCAGCGGCATTGGCTTCGATGGTTGCGAATCTGACGACCGGGAAGAAAAAATATGCACAGTATGAGGAAGATATCCAGAGAATCCTTCGGGAAGCTGAGGAGAAAAGAAATGCGCTTGTAGCACTGGCAGATGCGGATGCGGAAGCGTTCGCACCGTTGGCAAAAGCATACAGCCTTCCCAAAAATACAGAAGAAGAAATCGCTTATCGTGAGGAAGTGATGAAAAAGGTGCTGTATGATGCCAGCATTGCGCCACTCCGGATCATGGAGACAGTGTCAGAGGTGATCCTGCTGATCGAAGAGGTCGCTGAAAAAGGCAGCGTGATGGCGCTTAGTGATGCAGGTGTGGCAGCGGTGTTTGCGGAAGCTGCGCTGAAAGGTGCATCTTTAAATGTGTTTATTAACACGAAGTCGATGAAAGACAGGGATACAGCGGATGAGTTAAATGCAAAAGCGCATGCGTTGATCGCGGACGGAAGTGCCCGGACAGAAGCTGTTTTTTCCAAAGTAATGAAGCGGCTTGATAATTAATACTGACAAAACTGATTCAGGAGGACTTATGATTGAATTAAGAGGAAAAGAAGTAGCGGCAGCGATCCGTGCACAAATAGAAAAAGACGTGGCAGCGATGGAGGGACATATTCCGAAGCTTGCGATCGTCAGAGCCGGGGAAGAAGAGGATGATATGGCATATGAGAGAGGCGCCCTCAAGCGCATGGCGGACCTCGGTCTGGAGGCAGAGTCATATGCATTCCCGGAAGACATCAGCAATGAGGCGTTTCAGGCGGAATTAAAGAAGATCAATGATGATCCTGCCGTAAACGGAATTCTTTTGCTTGCACCGCTTCCGAAAGGGCTGGATGAAGCCGCTGCAACCGCAATCATTTCTCCTGAAAAAGATATTGACGGTATCGGCCCGGTCAATAAGATGAAACTGTATGAAGGCGATACGAGCGGATTTGCGCCATGTACGGCACAGGCGGTCATGGAAGTACTGGATTATGCAGATGTCGATGTGACAGGAAAACACATTACTGTTGTCGGATACGGTATGACGGTCGGGAAACCGCTCTCGATCATGCTTTTGAACCGAAAAGCAACGGTCAGCATCTGCAGGAGCAGAACGACAGAAGAGGACCTGAAAAAGCTGTGTTCCGCTTCGGATATTATCGTAGCGGCAACCGGAAAGATGGGGATGATCGGTCCGGATTATATCAAAGAAGGCGCAGTCGTGATCGATGTCGGCATCAGCATGGGAGAAGACGGCGCGATTCACGGAGATGTGCAGTTTGCGGAGATCGCAGAGATCGCGGCGATGGCAACGCCGGTACCCGGCGGCGTCGGTGCCGTGACAACAACGATTCTGGCAAAACAGCTGGTAAGAGCCGCCAAGATACAAAGAGCTTAAGAAAATACAATACTTGACTGGAAAAGGCAGTTACTTTGTGGTATCCTATAATCGGCGTGTAATGCGATAAAAATAGGAACTCCGGTAACTGTTTTTTCGCGTTTCATATAAGTAATGGCTTCGTTAGAAGAAGAAAGAGGGGTATGAGTATGAACAAATGGGTGTATATGTTCCGTGAAGGCAATGCGGATATGAGAAACCTGCTCGGTGGAAAGGGCGCGAACCTTGCCGAGATGACAAATCTGGGACTTCCGGTACCGCAGGGATTCACGATCACGACTGAAGCATGTACGCAGTATTATGAGGATGGCCGTCAGATCAATGATGAGATCCAGGGCCAGATCATGGAATATATTGAGAAAATGGAAGAGATCACCGGAAAGAAATTCGGTGACAAAGAGAACCCGCTTCTGGTTTCGGTTCGTTCCGGTGCAAGAGCTTCCATGCCGGGTATGATGGATACGATCCTGAACCTGGGTCTGAATGAGGACGTTGTTGAGGTCCTTTCCGCAAAATCGGGCAACCCGCGCTGGGCATGGGACTGCTATCGCCGTTTCATCCAGATGTTCTCGGATGTTGTTATGGAGGTCGGCAAAAAGTATTTTGAAGAGCTGATCGACAAGATGAAAAAAGAAAAAGGCATCACACAGGATATCGATCTGACAGCGGATGACTTAAAAGAGCTTGCAGGCCAGTTCAAGGCAGAATATAAGGCAAAGATCGGTTCTGACTTCCCGACAGATCCGAAAGAGCAGCTGATGGAGGCTGTCAAAGCCGTATTCCGTTCCTGGGATAACCCGCGTGCAAACGTTTATCGTCGTGATAACGACATCCCGTATTCCTGGGGAACAGCTGTTAACGTACAGTCCATGGCATTTGGTAACATGGGTGATGACTGTGGTACTGGTGTTGCGTTCACACGTGATCCGGCAACCGGCGCAAAGGGACTGTTTGGTGAGTTCCTGACCAATGCACAGGGTGAGGACGTTGTAGCAGGTGTCCGTACACCGATGCATATTTCCGAGATGGAACAGAAGTTCCCGGAGGCATTCAAGCAGTTTACAGAGGTTTGCTCTATTCTGGAAAACCACTACCGTGATATGCAGGATATGGAGTTTACCGTAGAGAACGGCAAGCTTTACATGCTGCAGACTAGAAACGGTAAGCGTACCGCACAGGCAGCGTTAAAGATCGCCTGTGATCTGGTAGATGAGGGTATGCGTACTCCGAAAGAAGCGATCGCCATGATCGATCCGCGTAACCTGGATACATTGCTCCACCCGACATTTGATCCGGAAGCATTGAAAGATGCAGAACAGATCGGTAAGGCACTGGGTGCTGCACCGGGTGCTGCATGCGGTAAGATCGTCTTTACGGCAGATGATGCAAAAGAGTGGGCAGAGCGTGGTGAGAAGGTCGTTCTGGTTCGTCTGGAGACTTCACCGGAAGATATCGAAGGTATGAAGGCTTCCCAGGGTATCCTGACCGTTCGCGGCGGTATGACATCTCACGCAGCAGTTGTTGCCCGTGGTATGGGCGCTTGCTGTGTATCCGGATGCTCCGACATCATCATGGATGAAGCAAACAAGACATTCCAGCTTGGCGGACATACCTATCATGAAGGCGACATCATTTCCTTCGACGGTTCCACAGGTGCGATCTATGACGGCGCGATGCCGACCGTTGAAGCAAAGATCGCAGGTGAGTTCGAGCGCATCATGGGATGGGCAGATGAGTTCCGCAGCTTAAACGTTCGTACCAATGCAGATACACCGGCAGATGCAAAGAGAGCCCGTGAGCTCGGTGCTGAGGGTATCGGCCTTTGCCGTACAGAGCATATGTTCTTTGAAGAGGACAGAATCGCAGCATTCCGCGAGATGATCTGTGCAGATACCAAAGAAGAAAGAGAAGCAGCACTCGAGAAGATCCTGCCGTTCCAGCAGAGCGACTTTGAGCAGATCTACGAGGCAATGGAAGATTATCCGACCACGATCCGTTTCCTGGATCCGCCACTGCATGAGTTCGTTCCGACAGAGGAAGAGGACATCAAGAAGCTGGCTGAGACACAGGGCAAGACCGTTGAAGAAATCAAAGCGATCATCGATGGCCTGAAAGAATTCAACCCGATGATGGGACACAGAGGTCTTCGTCTGGCGATCACCTATCCGGAAATCGCAGTTATGCAGACCAAGGCTGTCATCCGTGCAGCGATCAAAGTCGCAAAAGAGCATCCGGGCTGGAGACTGAATCCGGAGATCATGATCCCGCTTTCAACCGACGCTAAAGAGCTGAAGTTTGTAAGAGATATCGTCATTGAGACAGCAGATGCTGAGATCGCAGCTGCACAGCCGATCGATCTGAAGTACAAAGTCGGTACGATGATCGAGATCCCGCGCGCATGCCTGCTGGCTGACGAGATCGCAAAACAGGCAGACTTCTTCTGCTTCGGTACAAACGATCTGACCCAGATGACATTCGGCTTCTCCCGCGATGACTGCGGCAAGTTCCTGGATGCATACTATGATGCGAAGATCTTTGAGAACGATCCGTTCGCAAGACTGGATCAGGATGGTGTCGGCAAGCTGATGAAGATGGGTATCGAGCTTGGCAAGCCGGCCAACAGCGACCTTCACATCGGTATCTGTGGCGAGCACGGCGGCGATCCGACATCCGTTGAGTTCTGCCATAAGATCGGCCTTGACTATGTATCCTGCTCGCCGTACCGCGTGCCGATCGCAAGACTTGCGGCAGCACAGGCAGCG
>CADBRG010000013.1 GCA_902797015.1 uncultured Lachnospiraceae bacterium | reverse complement strand
GGTGATCTGTTTACCAAGTATGGCGGTCATCCGATGGCTGCAGGGTTTTCACTGGCGGAGGAGAATATTGCTTTGTTGCGTACGGCTTTGAATGAATCCTGCGCACTAACAGATGCAGACCTGATCCCGAAAGTCAAAATCGATGTCGATATGCCGATGAGCTATGCCGGCAGGGGATTGATCGATCAGCTTTCCCTGCTCGAACCCTTTGGTAAAGCAAACGAAAAACCAGTCTTTGCACAACGGAATGTAGAAATTCTTTCTTGCCGTGTCATCGGGAAAAATAGAAATGTGCTGCGGCTGAGACTGCGGCCGGCAGTGGGTTATGAAGTGGATGCAGTTTACTTTGGGGACCCGGAGAATCTTTTCTCTGCAATCGAAGAAAAATATGATAAGATAACAGCAGATGCGATGCGGCAGGGACGCGTTGCAGGAGATGTGTCACTTCATTTTTGTTACTACCCTGAATTGAATACCTGGCGCGGCGAGACAAAGCTGCAGATGCAGATCATCAGCGTGAGCGCGTGAGGAAAAAAGAGTCAGTCTTGACAGCGGATGAAGGAAAAATATGGATAGCTACAGAACATTTGCAAGTGTATATGACCTCTTCATGGATAATGTGCCATATGATGACTGGTGCGATCTGTATTCGAATATCCTGAAAGAGCATGGGATCACAGATGGGATCCTGCTGGATCTTGGATGTGGAACAGGTGCGATGACACGCCGTTTCGCAAAAAAAGGATATGACATGATCGGCGTCGACGCGTCAGCGGAGATGCTTGATATGGCCAGAGAGGCAGACGCTGACGAAAAATCGAGCACGTCCGGAAATACAGAAGCAGAAGAAAAAAGCATCCTCTACCTCCAGCAGGACATGCGTGCATTCGAACTTTACGGAACTGTGGCAGCAGTGGTTTCTGTCTGCGATTCGATGAATTATATTCTGGAAGAAGAGGATCTGCTGCAAGTATTTAAGCTTGTGAATAATTACCTGGATCCCGGCGGATTGTTTGTTTTTGACATGACGACGCCATATCAATATGAAAATGTCCTGGGAGAAAACTCTTTCTGTGAGAGCAGGGATGAGGCGGCTTTTCTTTGGGAAAATGATTTCGATCCGGAGAGTAGGATCAACGAATATGATCTGACCTTGTTTGTCAGGGAAGAAGACGAACGTTACACACGCTTTGTAGAAACTCACTATCAGCGTGCGTGGGACCCGGATGAAGTGATTAGATTACTGGAAAATTCCGGATTGGAGTTTCTGGGAGTCTATGGGGGAGATGAAGATCAGCCAGGCTATCTTAGAACATTGCAGGATACCGACGAGCGTATGTACTTTGTGGCACGCGAGTGCATAAAATAGATAAAAAGGAGACCGATTATGAGAGATGGTTTTATCAGGGCGGCAGCACTGACGCCAAAGGTCCGCGTGGCGGACGCAAAATACAATGGTGCCCAGATTCGTGAGATGATCACGAAGGCAGCAGAAGAGGGCATTAAGGTGCTGGTATTTCCGGAGCTTTGCATCACGGGTTATACCTGTGGCGATCTGTTTTCACAAAAGCTTCTGCTGGATGAGGCAAAAAAGCAGCTTCTGCATATCGCAAAACATACAACGGGGTTGTCTTTGATCGCTTTTGTCGGTCTGCCGATTGTGTTCCGCGGAAAGCTTTATAATGTTGCAGCAGCTGTCAGCGGCGGAGAAGTCCTTGGGGTGGTACCAAAGAAAAATATCCCGAACTATAATGAGTTCTATGAGAAGCGGTATTTCACAGAGGGCATGGAAGAGCCGGAGGATCTGGAGCTTGCAGAAGGCGTGACGGTTCCGATCGGAACGAATCTTCTGTTTACCTGTGCGCAGGTGCCTGATCTTAAGATCGCTGCAGAGATCTGTGAGGACCTCTGGGTGCCGGCACCACCAAGCATCCGTCATGCACTGGCAGGTGCGACCGTGATCGCAAACCTTTCCGCAAGTGATGAGATCACCGGCAAGGCCGGATACAGAAGAGACCTTGTCTGCGGCCAGTCCGGAAGACTTTACTGCGGATATATTTACGCGAGTGCAGGCCTTGGAGAATCCACACAGGATGTCGTCTATGCTGCCCATAATATGATCGCGGAAAACGGCTCTATCCTGGCAGAATCGAAGCGCTTTACCAACGAAGCAGCCGTAACAGATCTTGATCTGGAGCGCGTAATGCAGGACAGGATCCAGAAAACAACGTTTTCCTTTACAGATGAATACTATGAGGAGATTCCGTTTGATCTGGAAGTGCAGGAGACGGAGCTTGTCCGCACGTTCGACGAGTCTCCGTTTGTGCCGAAAAACATGGCAGACCGGAACGAACGCTGTGACGAGATCTTAAACATTCAGGCCTATGGTTTGGTGAAACGTCTGGAGCATACCAATGCAAAAACAGCAGTGATCGGTATTTCGGGCGGACTGGATTCGACACTGGCCTTGCTTGTGACGGTACGCGCATTCGATATCCTTGGGCTTCCGAGAGAGGGCATTCAGGCGATCACAATGCCGGGATTTGGTACGACAGACCGCACCTATGACAATGCGGTTTCCCTGATCCGGGATCTGGGTGCGTCATTCCGTGAGATTTCGATCCGTGACGCGGTGACAGGCCACTTTAAAGATATCGGACATGATATCGACAATCATGATGTCACATACGAGAATTCGCAGGCGAGAGAGCGGACACAGATCCTGATGGATGTCGCAAACCAGTGCGGCGGCATGGTCATCGGTACGGGTGATCTCTCAGAATTGGCGCTTGGCTGGGCGACCTATAACGGCGATCATATGTCGATGTATGGCGTAAACGGATCAATTCCAAAGACGCTGGTGCGTCACCTGATCCGCTATTATGCAGATACCTGTGAGGATGAAACACTTTCAGCAGTCCTGTACGATGTGCTTGATACACCGGTCAGCCCGGAGCTTCTGCCGCCAAAAGAAGGGCAGATCAGCCAGGTGACAGAGGACATCGTAGGCCCTTACGAGCTGCATGACTTCTTCCTGTATCAGGTGCTGCGGTTCGGATTTTCGCCGAAAAAAATCCTCCGTCTTGCAAAGATTGCATTTGACGGAGAATATGATGATGAGACTATTTTAAAATGGCTGAAAACATTCTATCGCAGATTCTTCAGTCAGCAGTTCAAGCGTTCCTGTCTGCCGGATGGACCCAAGGTCGGATCCGTTGCGGTTTCACCGCGCGGCGATCTGCGGATGCCGTCTGATGCATCTTCAAGACTGTGGCTGGAGGAGCTGGAAAGACTGTAAAGAACGAGATGAATGCCACAGGCTGAAACAATATGAGTTGATCATAAAAAATGCCCCGGGGGAAACCCTAGGGCATTTTTACGTAGATTTTATCAAGTCGGTTGCCGTCCTTAGAACGCACTTTAAAGATCGTGCCATCTTCTTCGATAAAGGTATCGCCGACGTTCGGGATCCGGTCATTCAGACCGATCAGATAGCCGCCGAGCGAATCGTAATCCTCCGATACGAGAGAGAGGTCAAAGTCGTGGCAGAAATCCTCGAGATTATAGGAAGCATCCACCAGGTATTCTTTTTCAGAAATCTGCGTCCAGGGTGCTTCTTCGTCAGTGTCGTACTCATCCTGAATCTCGCCGACGATTTCCTCGAGCAGATCTTCAAGGGCAACCACACCGGCGCAGTCACCGAATTCGTCTAACACGATCGCCATGCCGACGCGATTGTCGCGCATTTCCATAAACAGCTCAGCGTTGTTTTTGGATTCATAAGTAAAGTATGGTTCGCGCATGACTTCCCGCAGGGAAAACTGGTCAAAGTCTTTGAGTAAAAGATCTTTGATGTTCAGTATGCCGACCACATTGTCAGTCGATTCCTCATAGATCGGGAAGCGGGTATGTTTTTCTTCACGAAATACCGTGAGGACTTCATCCAGGGATGCATTGATGTCAAACATCGTCGTATCGATCCGGGGGACCATGATCTCACTGGCCTGATCATCGCCGAAATCAAAGAGGTTGTTGATGATCTCTTTTTCCTCTTCTTCAATCGCGCCGCTTTCCTGACCAACATCCATAACAGTACGAATTTCCTGTTCGGTCAATCCGTTCTTTTTCTTAGAGGGATCCACACCGAGGATGCGTAAGACGCCATTAGCCAGTAAGTTGATAACAAAGATCACGGGCGTCAGTACGGTCATGATGGCATAGATGATATTGCAGACGCGCATGGATAACCGTTCCGCGCGAAGTGTTGCCATGGTTTTTGGTGTGATCTCGCCAAAGATCAGAACGATCAGTGTCAGGACACCAGTTGCGATCGCAACACCCTGGCTTCCGACAAGCGCAAGCATGATGGATGTTGTCAGAGAGGATGCAAACAGGTTTGCGATATTGTTTCCGATCAGAATCGCGGAAAGCATGCGTGAGGGCTGCTCTTTTAACTTCAGGACCCGTGCGGCCCGCCGGTTTCCTTCTTCAGCAAGTGCGCGCATTCGGATCTCGCTGACGGTCATCAATGCCGTTTCCGATGAGGAAAAGAATGCGGATAACGCAATCAATACGATTAGAATAACGATTTTTATAATGATTTCAGTGCTCATGAGAGTAATATATCGAATCTTTTTTATTTTGGCAAGTTTGACGGGAAACAGGCATTTTTTTCGATTGTTTTCTAATGAGAAAACTCTTCCTTTCCGAATAAGAGTATGCTATACTCGTCAATGTATGAGCACAAATTCCCGCAATGGGATAATTTATAGGAAAGGAGTGCGTACGAGATGAAACACATCAAGACATTAAGCACCAGAAACCTGCAGCAGTCCGTTAAAAAAGGTGGATGCGGTGAGTGCCAGACTTCCTGCCAGTCCGCATGTAAAACTTCCTGCACAGTAGGAAACCAGAGCTGCGAGCAGAAAAAGTAATTGTTTAGCAACGTAATGGGGTTTTGTGTTAGGCCGTATGCCAGGCATGCGGTCTTTTACATGTTTATGCAGGAGGGGAGCATTTGATCCATCAGTATCAGAGTCACGGTTATAATATCGTGATGGATGTTAACAGCGGATCGGTACATGTGACTGATGACATCACATATGAGATCCTGCCGTTATTTCAGACGAAAACAGAAGATGAGATCTGTAAGCTTCTGTCCGAAAAATATACACAGGATGAGATCCATGAGAGTCTGGCGGAGATCCGCCAGCTGGTTGAAGAAAAGACACTGTTTACGGAGGATGATTACGAGCCGTATATCGATTCGTTTTCAAACCGTCCGACGGTCGTAAAGGCATTGTGTCTGCATATCGCGCATGATTGTAACCTTGCATGCAAATATTGCTTTGCGGAAGAGGGCGAATATCATGGCGGACATCGTGAGCTGATGTCTTTGGAAGTCGGGAAAAAGGCACTGGATTTTCTGGTGGCAAATTCCGGCAGCAGACGAAATCTGGAAGTGGACTTTTTCGGTGGTGAGCCGACGATGAACTGGGAGGTTGTAAAGGAGCTGGTTCATTATGGCAGAGAACTGGAAAAGACGCATGATAAGAACTTCCGGTTCACGCTGACGACAAACGGTGTTCTTTTAAACGACGAGATCGAGGAATTCTGTAATCGTGAGATGTCTAACGTGGTTTTGAGCATTGACGGACGAAAGGAAGTCAATGACAGGATGCGTCCGACGAGAAATGGCATGGGAAGTTATGATCTGATCCTGCCAAAGTTCCAGAAGTTTGCAAAGAGCAGAGGAGAGAAGAGCTACTATGTGCGTGGCACGTACACGCATTTCAATCCGGATTTTGCAGAGGATGTTCTGCATCTGGCAGACCAGGGCTTTGACCAGATCTCAGTAGAGCCTGTTGTGGCAGGACCTGAGTGCGACTACGCATTGACTGAGGAAGACCTGCCAAAGCTCTTAAGTGAGTATGACCGTCTTGCAGATGAGATGATCAAAAGAAAGCAGGCGGGAGAAGGATTTAACTTTTTCCATTTCATGATCGATCTTGAGGGCGGACCATGTGTTGCAAAGCGTTTGTCGGGCTGCGGCTCGGGCACAGAGTATCTGGCGGTAACGCCATGGGGAGATCTGTATCCGTGTCATCAGTTTGTCGGCAATGAAGCATTTTGCATGGGCAATGTAGAGGAAGGCGTGAAGCGGACTGACCTTGTCAGTGAATTCAAAGCGTTGAATGTCTATGCAAAGGAAGACTGTAGAGATTGTTTCGCACGGTTCTACTGCAGCGGAGGCTGTGCGGCGAATTCATGGAATTTCCATGGAACGATCAGCGGAACTTATCAGCTGGGATGTGAGCTGCAGAAAAAACGCGTCGAGTGTGCGATCATGTTGAAGGTCGCTGACGCGATGGCGCAAGAGGAGTGTTAAGAGTATGAAAAAGAGAACAGGTGCCATCCTTTTGGTAATATTCCTGGCGATCATTGTCGCATTGGGATATTTCTCCTTTGGAGTTCTGAGAGGAACGATGCACAAAGACCGTGAGGAGGGCGTAAAGCTTGGTCTGGATCTGGCCGGCGGTGTCAGCATCACATATCAGGTAGATGCAGACGGCGATCCGTCCAAGGAAGATATGGATGATACCATCTATAAGCTGCAGAAGCGTGTAGAAGGGTATAGTACCGAAGCACAGGTTTACCAGGTTGGCGATGATCGTATCACCGTCGAGATCCCGGGTGTTTCCAATGCATCTGAGATCTTAGAAGACCTCGGTTCACCGGGTAGCCTTTCCTTTATGACAATGGATGGAACCGTTGTATTAAACGGTAATGATGTTGCGGATGCACAGGGTGCACAGCAGGAGGATCAGACTACAGGCGCACGTGAGTACGTGGTTGAGCTGACTCTGAACAATGATGCGGTTGAAAAATGGGCGACTGCAACGAGTGAAAATGTCGGCAACCAGATCGCGATCGTTTATGATGATGAAGTCATCAGCGCGCCGGTCGTACAGACTGCGATCACAGATGGTAAATGCGTCATCAACGGCATGAGCAGCTTAGAAGAAGCAAATGAGCTTGCTTCCTCGATCCGTATTGGTTCTCTTTCCCTTCCGTTGAAGGAGTTGGAGTCTAAGGTAGTAGGCGCACAGCTTGGTTCTGATGCGATCTCAACGAGTATCAAGGCTGCAGCGATCGGTGTTCTGATCGTCATGGCATTCATGATCGTGATCTACTGGATCCCGGGTGTGGCAGCAGCACTGGCGCTGTTGATCTATTCCGGAATCATTCTGTCATTGCTGCATCTGTATGATGTCACACTGACATTACCGGGTATCGCAGGTATCATCCTGTCGATCGGTATGGCCGTCGACGCGAATGTCGTCATATTCGCGCGAATACGAGAGGAGACGGCAGCAGGGCAAACGCCTGAAAATGCGATCAAGACTGGTTTTAAAAAGGCATTATCAGCCATTGTCGACAGTAATATCACGACATTGATCGCAGCAGCAGTTCTGGGTATCTTTGGTACCGGCCCGATCCGCGGTTTTGCGGCAACACTGGCAATCGGTGTAGCGGTATCGATGTTTACGGCACTTGTGATCACACGCTGGATCCTTCGTTCGCTGCATGCGATCGGATTCAAAGACCTTAAGTTCTATGGCGTGAAGAAGCAGCGCAAGACGATGGATATCGTCAAGAGACGTCTGGTATTCTTCCTGATCCCGATCTGCCTGATCGTGATCGGACTTGCAGGCATGGGTGTCCATAATTCCAATAAGGGCAATCCGCTGAACTTCAGTCTTGAGTTCATGGGTGGTACTTCAAGCAATGTAACGTTTGATACAGATTACACGCTGGAAGAGATCGATGATATGATCGTTCCGCAGATCGAAGAGATCACAGGCGACGGTAATGTTCAGGCAAATAAGGTTGAAGACAGCACAACGGTACAGTTTAAGACACGTACCCTGAGTCTGGATGAGCGTCAGGAATTCAATGAAGTGATGATGTCAAATTACGGCGTGGCTGAGGAAGATATTACTTATGAAAATATCAGCTCGACCATCAGTTCCGAGATGCGTTCAGATGCGATCCGTGCAGTCATCATTGCGACAATCTGTATGTTGATCTACATCTGGTTCCGGTTTAAGGATCTGCGCTTCGCAGGCGCGGCGGTTCTGGCACTGGTACACGACGTACTGATTCTTCTGGTGTTCTACTCACTGTCATGGACATCAGTCGGAACGACGTTTATCGCATGTATGCTGACGATCGTCGGTTATTCGATCAACTCGACCATTGTCATGTTTGACCGAGTCCGTGAGCACATACAAACCGAAAGTATCGGATCGGATGAGGATTACAAGAATATCGTTAACACGAGTATCACGGAGACATTATCACGATCCATCAATACAAATATCACGTCGCTGATCACACTGGTATGCCTGTTCATCCTTGGTGTATCATCGATTCGTGAGTTCTCCGGCCCGCTGATCGCAGGTATCATTGCCGGTTGTTATTCATCCGTACTCGTGACCGGTTCACTCTGGTATGTATTCCGGACGAAGATCGGAAAAGAGAAAAACAAAAAGCGCTATGAGATCGCCAATGCGAGAGCAAGCAAGGTAACCTACGGCGCAGACGCAGGCAAGAAGAAAAAGAAAAAACGCAACAAGCAAAAAGAACATGATGACAAGATCATCGTATAAAAACAGTACCACAAACCAGGTTTTTTAAGAGGGGGAAACAAATGCACGCGATGGAAGAATTAAGACTTACAGATCCTGAGGTCGCAGCAGCAATTGACAGTGAATTGAAACGCCAGAATGAGCACATTGAGCTGATCGCATCCGAGAACTGGGTGTCTGAAGCAGTGATGGAGGCACAGGGAAGTGTCCTGACTAACAAATACGCAGAAGGATATCCGGGCAAACGGTATTATGGCGGATGCCAGTGTGTGGATGTCGTAGAACAGCTTGCAATTGATCGTGCCAAGAAACTTTTTGACGCAGAATATGTCAATGTTCAGCCGCATTCCGGCGCACAGGCAAACATGGCAGTGCAGTTTGCACTCCTCGAGCCGGGTGATACCGTTATGGGTATGAACTTAAGCGACGGCGGTCATCTGACACACGGAAGTCCGGTTAACTTCTCCGGAAAATATTTCAATATTGTTCCGTACGGTGTCGGCGCAGACGGCAACATTGACAACGATGAAGTAGAGCGGATCGCAATGGAATGCAAGCCGAAGATGATCATCGCTGGCGCAAGTGCTTATCCGCGTACCGTTGACTGGAAGCGTTTCCGCGAGATCGCTGACAAAGTAGGGGCATATCTGATGGTGGATATGGCGCACGTTGCAGGTCTGGTTGCGGCAAAAGTATTCCCGAACCCGATCTATTATGCAGACATTGTTACAACAACCACGCATAAGACACTGCGCGGTCCGCGTGGCGGTATGATCCTGGTTTCTAAGGAATCCATGGAGAAGAACAACTTTAACTTTAACAAAGCTGTCTTCCCGGGTATCCAGGGCGGCCCGCTGATGCATGTGATCGCAGCAAAAGCTGTTTGCCTGCAGGAAGCTCTCACACCTGAGTACAGAGCATATCAGCAGCAGGTCATCGACAATGCGCAGGCCCTGGCAAATGGACTGCTTAACCGTGGAATCTCACTGGTTTCCGGCGGCACGGACAACCATCTGATGCTGATCGATCTGACGCCGCTTGATAAGACCGGTAAGGAAGTCGAAAAGCTTTTAGATGATGCGCACATCACGGCAAACAAAAATACGATTCCGAATGAGCCGAGATCTCCGTTTGTTACAAGCGGTATCCGTCTGGGCACACCGGCAGCAACGACCCGTGGTCTGAAAGAGGATGATATGGATCGTGTCGCAGAAGCGATTTCTATCGTAATCTTAGAAGGCGAAGCAGGTGTAGAGAAAGCGCGTGCGATCGTAAAAGAACTGACCGATAAGTACCCGTTGATTTAATGAACGATACACTCTCGAAACCCTGATCCGGTTTCGGGAGTGTTGGTTTATGATAGAGGAGGATGACATGATAGACATTAAGCTGATCAGAGAAAATCCGGAGTTGGTAAAAGAGAACATCAAAAAGAAATTCCAGGATGCAAAGCTTCCACTGGTAGATGAGGTGATCGAGCTCGACAAAAAAGCCCGTGCTACGCAGCAGGAGGCAGATGACCTGCGTGCACAGAGAAATCAGATTTCAAAACAGATCGGTGCACTGATGAAACAGGGCAAAAAAGAAGAGGCGGAAGAGGTAAAGAAAAAAGTCGCTGAATTTGCCGCACGTCTGGAAGAACTCGAGGCACAGGAAGGTCCGCTCCAGGAAGAGATCAAGAGCCGCATGATGCGCATCCCCAATATCATTGATCCGTCTGTACCGATCGGTAAGGATGACAGCGAAAATGTTGAGATCGAGCGTTTTGGTGAACCGGTCGTACCGGATTTTGAAGTGCCGTATCATACAGAGATCATGGCAAAGTTTGCGGGAATTGACCTGGAAGCAGCCGGAAGAGTAGCGGGCAATGGTTTTTATTACCTGCAGGGTGACATCGCAAGACTTCATTCCGCAGTTTTATCCTATGCGAGAGATTTCATGATCGACCGTGGCTTTACTTACTGCATTCCGCCGTATATGATCAGAAGCGCAGTTGTTTCCGGCGTTATGAGCTTTGAAGAGATGGATGCGATGATGTATAAGATCGAGGGAGAAGACCTTTACCTGATCGGAACTTCCGAGCACTCCATGATCGGAAGCTTCATCGACCAGATGTTAGAAGAGGAGTCTCTTCCGAGAACACTGACAAGTTATTCTCCGTGCTTACGTAAGGAAAAAGGTGCACACG
>CADBRG010000012.1 GCA_902797015.1 uncultured Lachnospiraceae bacterium | reverse complement strand
GCCAGCTGATTTTCTCAACTGACGGTATTCGGTCACTTATTATTTTTCACTGTCCTCTTGACGGGTAGCACACCACTAAGTGGGACGCTTTTTCTTTCTTATAAATCAAAAGCAGTATCCGTCTGCTCTTTCCTATAGTAAATGAGTAGAAAATCCTATTGTTTTTTAGTACAATAAAACAAATGCATAAGGAGGATTGCAATCGATGAAAAAATCAATCATAGCAGCAATCGCAACAGCAGCATGCGCGGCAATGCTTCTGGCCGGATGCACCGGCTCCGGCAGTTTGCTGGCAATGGACATGGCAGAGGATGGCTCATCCTGCGCTATTACATTTGATAATGCTACAGAAGATGATTTTACGTCAGCCGGTACCCTGACGGTCGGAGAAGGGGAAACCATTATCGTTGACCAGGCGATTGAAGAAGGCGGATCGGCAACCGTGGCAGTGATCCCGGCGGACACAGAAAGTATGGATGACATCTCAGCCGATACGGAGGAACTCACGGATGCATTAAGTGTAGAGAATGCAGCGCTTTTGATTCCGCTGGAAGGGGAAGGCCAGTTTTACTATGAGATCATGCCGGGGGATTATTATCTTTCTGTGACAGTTGAGAGTAAGACGACAGGTACGGCTAATATTTCGGTCGGTCCGGCAGAGGCGGCAACAGAATAATGAAAATACAGAACCTGATTGAAAATACAGAAGGGAAGACCTGCTGCGCGCCGCAGCATGGCTTAAGCTTTTATATCGAAACAAAGACACATAAGCTTCTCTCGGACTTTGGTCCGGGAGAAGATATGCTTTTAAACGCTGAAAAACTCGGAATCGATCTGAAAGACGTTGATATTGCCGTACTGAGCCACGGCCATTATGACCATTCCGGCGGGCTGTTGTCATTTGCAAAGATCAATCCGACGGCTAAGATTTATCTGCATGCTTTGGCGGATCGCCCATATTATTCCTTCGACGGAAAAGAAAAGGGATACCGCTATATCGGCATCGATCCAGCGATCATGGAACTGCCGCAGATAAAGTTGCTGGAAGAGGATTGCGTGATTGATGACGAGCTGTCTGTTTTTACCCATCTGACAGATTGCATGGAAAAACAGAGCAAGGCAGGTAAAATAAGAAGCATCCCTGCGACCAATCGCTATCTGATGGTCAAAGACGGCGATGGTTATGTCAGAGATCATTTTTTACATGAACAGTGCCTTGTGATTCAGGAGGATGGAAAGCACGTCTTGATTTCCGGATGCGCGCACAGCGGAATCTTAAATATCCTGGACCGCTATGAAGAAATCTATCATAACCTGCCGGATGCTGTGATCAGTGGATTTCATCTGATGAAAAAGAAGGATTATACAAAAGAGGAATGTGATGAGATCCGTGCGATCGCGCGGGAACTGACCTCGTACCCGACCCGGTTTTACACCTGCCATTGTACCGGGCTTGCTGCCTATGACATGTTAAAGGAGATCATGGGAGAGCAGCTTTCGTATGTGCACTGCGGAGATGAAGTGAGCGTGTAAAACATATATAAACCAAAAGGAGAGATACTATGAGCCGTGAGCAGATCAGATGTCCGCATTGCGGGGAAGTGTTCACCATCGATGAAACCAATTATGATTCCATCGTAAAGCAGATCCGGGATCATGAGTTCCAGGAAGAGCTCCGTGAAAGAGAACAGATCATCAAAGAGCAGCAGGATGCGAACATCCGGCTGCTGAAAATGGAGCAGGAAGCAAACCTCGAAAAAGAACTCGCAAAATACAAAGAGCGGATCGGGGATCTGGAACGGGATCTCAAACTGCAAAAGGAAACAGCCAAAGCCGAGCAGTCTGCAAGAGAGATGGAAAAGCAGCTGGCGGTGCAGAAGGCGCTGGCGGATTTGAAGACACAGCAGGAAGAGGAGATTGGTGGATTCCGGTCGCAGATCGAAAAGAAGGAAAAAGAACTGAGCGATTTCAGAGTCCGAATGGAGCAGCTTAAAAATGAGAATCGCGCTTCTGAAGAAAAGCTGCGTGCGGATTTTCAGGAGGTGCTCATCACCAAGGATAAAGAAATCGAAAAGCAGCAGGAGCTCGTACAGCAGTATAAGGATTTCAAGGCGAAGCAGTCGACCAAAATGGTCGGAGAGTCTTTGGAGCAGCATTGCGCGTACGAATTCAATAAATATCGCATGGGTATGTTTCCGCGCGCCTATTTTGAAAAAGATAACGATGCGCGGACCGGCTCGAAAGGTGATTTCATCTTCCGGGATTATGATGAGGATGGCGAGACAGAGATCATTTCCATCATGTTTGAGATGAAGAATGAAAATGAGACCACGGCGACAAAACATAAGAACGAGGATTTTTTAAAGGAGCTTGATAAGGACCGGAATGAGAAAGGCTGTGAATATGCCATTCTTGTTTCACTGCTTGAGGCAGACAATGATCTGTACAATGAGGGCATTGTGGATGTTTCCTACCGGTATCCGAAGATGTATGTTGTTCGTCCGCAGTTTTTTATCCCGATCATTACGATCCTGCGGAATGCAGCGCTGAATGCGGTTCCTTATAAAAAGGAACTGGCGATCGAGCGGAATCACAATCTGGACATTACGCACTTTGAAGAGAACATGGAAGAGTTCAAGCAGCGTTTTGGAAAGAACTATGAATTGGCGGCAAGAAGGTTTAAGGAAGCGATCGATGACATCGATAAGACGATCAAGAGTCTCGAAAAAACAAAAGCCGCATTGCTTTCTTCCGAAAACAACTTACGGCTTGCAAACAATAAGGCGCAGGATCTTTCCATCAAAAAACTGACGAAGAACGCGCCTTCTTTAAGAAAACAATTTGAAGAACTAAAAGAGGAAACAATCAAATGATGTAGAACCTGAACAGTTACTTGAACTGATTCAGATACTGCTCGATGAGGGATAAGGCAGCGGTGAGATCCTTGCCGCGGAAAATATGTCCTGCACCGGGCAGTATTTTTAATTCCGCATTCGGAAAATGTGTAACGGCGTCCTTTGCATAGGAAAGGTCTACAAAATCATCACAGTCGCCATGGATGATCAGAACCGGTTCCTTGCAGCGCTCCATGGCATGCGTCAGATCGTAATCCCAGATATCGCTCGCATAGCAGCGGCCGGCCTCGAACCAGCCGTAATAACTGAAGCGCTCAGGCACTTCGTCGAGGGATGCGAATTTTTTATGAATGGCATCAAACACAGCGAGATCCGGATAAAGCATGATCAATCCGCAGACCGATGCGGAAGGCTGTGCTGAAACGATCGTAGAAACAACAGCCCCAAGGCTGGCACCCATCAGGAAAATCCGATCGGGGTCAACAAAATCCCAGGAGGCAGCAGCACGCAGAATGGCAGCCAGATCAGAAACTTCTGTCATGACAGACATCTGCGACATATTGCCATCGCTTGCACCAAAATAACTGCCACCACAGAAATCAAACAGGTAAACTGCGAATCCATGTGATGCCAGATGCTTTGCATAGTCAATGCCGGAAGTGTAGGTATTCCCTAATTCATGTGAAAAAATGATAAGCGGGAGTGGTTCGTCGCTGTAAGGAATATAAGCTACACCGTAAATATTCTTTTCGTAATTATGGCAGCAGAGCTCGCGAATCTCATAACGGGCAAAGCTGCTTTTAATTTTTCTAAGTCCTTTTCGAAAGTCGAATGCCATACGCTTTTCGTTCTTCCTCTGAAAAAATCATTATCAACTTTGTGT
>CADBRG010000011.1 GCA_902797015.1 uncultured Lachnospiraceae bacterium | reverse complement strand
GTATCGTCTTGATCTGAAAGCTGCATAAAAACAGCGAGACAGCTTTTGCTGCCTCGCTGGCAAGTCTAACTTTTGGGGGTCACCTCAAAGCTTTCACGGACCTCTTCCATTTTTTTCGGTATTTCTCCCGGTTTTGTATCTGCCAGTATTTTCTGAAGAAACCCTTCTGGTTGACTCATTATATATTCAACATTGTTTTTCTGACTTAACATCAGAAGATTTCTACTGTCTTCCGCAGAAGATGCAAGTTGCATCAATGCCGCCTCTCTTAATACCGGATTACGAATCTCCATTGCTTGCAACAGTCTCTGTTGACAACTGTATGCTGTGGCCAAACGATCACCCTCAAGGCTTACTCTGACCTCCTCTACTGTCTTTTGTACTTTCTGAATCTGCTCCGCGATTCGAATCATTTGCATTTGCGTTGAGAGGTTCATCATTGCATGAGACATTTGTGGTGTCATCTTTACTGATTCCAAAGGAACGTTAGCAACAATTTCCTTTGTTTCCGGATTAATAAGCGTTGCAAGCAGTGAACCGTCTTTCTTTGTCATTAGTTTAAGAACACCATCTGCAAGCTGTTGTTTCTGTTGATCTGTCAAAACAGCCTGTAAGTTAATTTCCGGTACAGCTGCTCTCATAGCATTTATAACAGCAGGTGCGGAACTAAGTGCTTTCTCAATTTTCGATACAAGTGCTTTTGCTTCCTTCAAAAGCGGTGCTGCAGCATCAGGAATCTGATCATAATGCAGCATTATATCTTCTTGATATTCATATTCAGATGCATCGACTATTTCCGCTTCTTGACTAAAGACTGCATCTGTCGTCTGTTGAATGATTTCCTTTGGGATCATCTCTGCTCTTTTTATAACATCATAAATGCTCTGTTCAGTCTGATCGTTATCATTAGCGGATTTTGAAGGGAATGCCTGCTCAAAGCGGCTGAGGATTTCCGTCTCAAACCTATCCAGCTTTTTTATTGCATTTATAATGATCTCTTCCGGAACCCCAAAATACGCTTCTGCGACAGATCCAGTTATAGCTGCAACAGTATCACTATCTCCACCAACAGAGATTGCGTTTCTGATAGCGTCTTCAAAGCCTTTTGCTTCGAAAAAGGCCTCTAATGCAACCGGCACTGTACCCTGACAGGTTTCAAAGAACTTATACTCGTCTCTTATCTGATCCAAAGTATAATCGATCTCGTAATAGTTCTCCTGAATAAAGGACTTAATCTCATCTTTGCTCTTTCCGCTTCTCGCAAGATAGATAGCTGTAGCTACCGCTTCAGCACCTTTCATACCCTCCGGATGATTATGGCTTACACAGGTAACTTTAGCTGAAAGCTCCTTTGCCTCTTCCAGAGATTTTGCTGCGTAACCGCAAGGGCCGACGCGCATAGCTGCACCGTTTCCATAGCTATTATACGGCTGTGGGTCGTTCGCAAATATCCACTTTATGAAATTACGCCCATACCCTGCATTATAATACTGCCGTCCCAGCAATTGCATATGCTTGATTGCAGTCTGGGATAGCTGATCACAGTTCCCCTCACACTCCATGATTGCTTGAGCAACAGCGAGAGACATAATACTGTCATCTGTAGGCTGGCATCTTATGTCAAACAATTCAAACTTTTTCGACCTATGGTTTCGATATTCGAATCTTGATCCAACAATATCTCCAATAATGGCACCAATCATCCTTTATCCTCCCGAAAAGCTTGGTATATAAACACCAACTAAGATTGAGCTGTTCACTTTCCTGATCATGAACCACCTCTCTAATCTGGCAGTGAGCCGCTTTGTCCTTCCGCTCTTCCAACATAGAACATTATACCTGCTATTATCCTTAACAAGCTTATGTCTATGAAATATAGCATCCTCTTGATCCTTGATGACGATCGCTAAGGCAATGAAGTTATACTACGGGAACCTCTTTCTTATTCTTATTCTTATTCGTATTATAACTCTAAACAGCCGCCATTACAACTACTCGCGACCAATCTTATTAGCCGAAGTCCAGATGATGTTAACGTTTTCAGAAATGATTGTCCTATAGGAAAATAAACGGGGTAGCGACAAAATGATTCGTTGTCGCTACCCCGTTTAATAAAATCTGTTACTTATCCGATTTCCCAGTGTCCTCTTTCCTCGTGATGCACGATTTCACTGTAGGCGGGCTTATCAATAACCCACACCTTTCCTTCTGCATTGACCTTCGGAGTCGCTCCTGCAGTTCTGGGAAACCTATCAATGACGCGTTCTTCCTTCTTAAGATCCTGTCTGATCAGTTCCCTTATGTAATCCGTTTTATTCGCCAGCAGCTTGATTGCGAGAATGATGTCGCCATCGTTCTGCTTGCGGAATCTTAAATTAAATCCCTCGTAGGTTTTCTTCGCGAACTCTGCCTGGTACGCTCTGTAACGCTCCAGCAAATCCCCGAGCCAGTAACGGTTCTGCTTCCTCTTAGCCATAACATCTTCTCCTTTACTATGAGATAGTGTGATGTGCCTCCGGTAAGCTTTCGCTTCATCACCTAAGTAAACTGTATCATAACTTTTTCTCTGTGTCCACGTATAAATCGTGACAAAACAAAAAAATTTTAAAATATATCTGTTAACAGGAATTGTCTTTGTTAAACGGTCTGTACATAAAAGATAATGCTATCTTTTCGACGACATTACGACATTGTGGCTTTTTCAGTTTATGAAATACGACTTTGTGACGAATTCACTTTATACTTACAGCATTGTGATGAATTCGCTTTATATAATAAACCGAGAATACCACAATAAAATATCCGTTGAAATCAAAAAATGCGATAAGTAAGCCATTGTTGCATATTCGACTTTGTGATATAATAACTTTATCCGACACTATGAGAAGAAAAGCGAGTCTGTGCGCAGCAGAATGGCAAAGCGGCACACGGCGAGTTATCAGGACGCCAAAGAGTCGGGTACTTT
>CADBRG010000010.1 GCA_902797015.1 uncultured Lachnospiraceae bacterium | reverse complement strand
AATGTTGCGCGCGTCTTCGACCGGCTGCGCCTGGTTCAGGACATCCATGATCGGACCTGGATCATCGTAGAGATCAAAAATGAACGGCTCCATGGAGCGGATCATGGATAACAGATCAAAGATCGGGAAATCTGCGATATTGAAGATTGGCGCGATACCTCTTTGCGCGAGGAACTGTGCGATCTTTCCGCCGGCCAGGTTTGTTTCAGCCCAGAAATCAGCATACTGCTGCGGATCTGTCATCGGCGGATTCTGAATCCGCATCATGTACATGGCATACCAGTTTTCCCAACCGATCTGAAGCATCTTTTCATATTCATCGGCTTCAAACTGAGGCTGTTCAACAAACTGATACAGTTCTCCCTCCGGAAGTTCAAAGCCCGGCCGGCGCACCGGCATACTCATTGAGAAAATGATGGTTTTCGGATGCTGCGGCATGGACAGATCGGGGTTCCCGATCACATCAAAGGTTTTTTCCATTGCGCCGATCCATGCATCGCAGTCTGTAATGATCTTTGACTGCGGTACATCCGCTACCGTTCCGGCCCATGTCAGAATGTGTGGGAAAATCGGAATCTCAGACGGATTATTTAACGGTACGCATTGCATCGCCTTTTCTACTTTTTCATAAGATGTCATATGGTTTCCTCCTTATTAATCTGCTTCGTCAGATACACGTTTTATTACTCTTGCAATCAGTGTAGCAGTTGAGAAAACCAATGAAAAATGAATGTTCAGGATGTATCCATTCCAAAAAGATATGGATGGTTTACATCATTATTCTGCTTGAAACAGATTGAGGAATACTTCGATCGAATCCCGGAAATGATCCTTTTTCCAGACAGCGATGATATCATTTCGGATATTTAGAGGAAACTTTTTGACGGTTGAGGATTCCAGGTCTGTATAACTGTCAGCTAAAACGATGCCATTCTCCAGTTCCAGGTTCAGTGTAAAAGATTTCTCGTGCTGCACATAGCAGGAAATCAACGGCGTAAACCCGGCTTCATTAGAAAGCGCTGTAAGCAGTTCGATATAGCTGTTATCCTTTTCGGGAGAAAAAACAATAAACCGTTCCATACGCAAATCGGAAAAATCCAGATACTCCCGGTCATATAGTGGATTACTCTGATGCACGTAAATGCAAAGTCTGCTTGGAATGATGGCCTTCCATTCGATTTCCAGTCCTTTCATCAGGGGAAGCATATGCTTTGATATAACGATCAGGTCCAGCTTGTCCTGAGCGAGGTATGAAACCAGTGCAGACAATTCCATGCATTCTCCGAACACATCCGTGCCTGGCAAAAGGGACTTCATGATTCTGATCTTCTTTATGACAGGACTGTCTTTCGGATCCAGTTCGCCGGTGCCGATCTTTAAGGTTTCTGTCTTTCCTTCCTGTATGGAATGCGCATTGAGAACAGCGTCTTCAAAGCTTTGAATCAGATGTTTCCATTCTTCGTAAAGGTTCACCCCGGCAGGTGTCACTTGGAACTTCCTGCTTCCGCGAAGAAACAGATACAGGCCGAGCTCCTTCTCAAGGTGCGCGATCGTCTTGCTGATCATTGGCTGTGTCATATTTAGTTTCTCGGCGGCAGCCGTGAATCCTCCAAACTCTACTACGGTAAGAAAGATCCGGATCTGATTCAGTTTGATATTCAATAGATCAATGTGCCTCATGACGATCCCCTTTTCTGCGGTTGTTTCATTATTAAATTAAGAGCAGCTGGTTAATATCATAGTATCATTATGACAGGCATGCCATTTTCTACATCCGTGTAGAAATGGAGTTCGGAATTTCAAGGGAATCATACCAAACATGAAAAAGAGCCTTGTTTTATAATGATAGCGAAAACGAAAAAAGGATACGATCCGAAGGAGGAGCACAATGAGTTTTAACGATAATATACCCAAATTAAAACCTTACAGCAGAAGTGTATCGATCATCGGCGTTGGTGCAACACCGTTTGTTCGTGTACTCGATGATCCGTCCGTTGACGGTATGAATGAGGCGGAGCTGTTTGCCTATGCAGCACGTGACGCGATGAAGGATGCCGGTGTAACGGGAAAAGATATTGAATTCTACATTCATGGTCAGGCAGGTCCGGGCTGGACGAGTAACTTTGCAACACCGAACATGCATGTCGCAAACTGGATCGGTATGAAGGGCAAGGGGTCCTACCATCACAGCGAAGCATGTGCAACAGGATATGTAGCACTTGAGACAGCAGTGATGGCAGTTGCTTCCGGCCAGTATGATATGGTGCTTAGCGGCTGTATCGAAATGCCGTATTCCATCGCATACCCGACCAGAAATCTGATCAAGCGTCGCTTCGGTACGGATGCAATGTTCCATGAGGTGCTCTGCTCCACAGTCCCGAGAGATTATACCCTGTTTACAAGAGGCGCGTTGCCGTTTAACTCAGAGTCCTGGCTGGATCACTATGTAAACGAGAACAACATCAGCGCAGAAGATGTAGATGCGTTCATGACACAGCTTTCCATCAACTGCCGTCGTGCAGCAGTACAGAACCCGCTCAGCACGATTACAAACAAAACTTATGCTGAGCTGGCAGAAGAGGCAGGTATGGATTCTGAATATGAATATCTGCATTCGAAATTCAATCCGATGATCGGAAAATATATGCGCGGCGCACACTTTGAGCAGCGTTGTGACGGCGCGGCTGCAGTAATCGTTT
>CADBRG010000009.1 GCA_902797015.1 uncultured Lachnospiraceae bacterium | reverse complement strand
CTGCTGCATGAAAAACCGTTTGCGCGCGTGAATGGTTCCGGCAAGCACAACAACTGGTCTCTGACGACGGATGACGGCCTGAATCTGTTAGAGCCCGGAAAGACACCGCATGAAAATGTGCTGTTCCTTCTGGTGCTTACCTGTATTATGAAGGCGGTTGACCGCCATGCGGATCTTCTGCGTGAGTCTGCGGCAGATGTCGGAAATGACCTGCGCCTCGGTGCGGATGAAGCGCCGCCGGCGATCATTTCGATCTTCCTCGGCGAACAGCTTGAGGACGTGATCGCACAGCTGGTCAGCGAGGGTGAGGCGACCCGCTCGATCGAGGGAAGCATCCTCGATACCGGTGTCAAATGGCTGCCAGAGTTTGAAAAGGACGCAACGGACAGAAACCGTACCTCTCCGTTTGCATTTACGGGTAATAAATTTGAGTTCCGTATGGTCGGTTCTAAGGATTCCATTTCAGAGCCGAACATCGTATTAAATACCATCGTGGCGGAAGCATTTTCCGAGGCGTGCGATGAGTTAGAGCAGGCAGATGATTTTGAAGATGCGGTCCGTCATCTGATCAAAAAGCAGGCGATCGCGCACCAGCGTATCATTTTCAGCGGAAACGGATATTCCGATGAGTGGAAAGAAGAGGCAGCAAGACGCGGCCTGCCCAATATCGCCAGCATGGTAGATGCGATCCCGGCGCTTGCAAGCGAAAAAGCGGTCGCACTGTTTGAAAAATTCCATGTCTTTAACCGTGCAGAGCTGGAGTCCCGTGCGGAGATTCAGTACGAGACCTATGCGAAAGAGATGAACATTGAAGCGCGTACGATGATCGACATCGCAAACCGTGATATCATTCCGGCGATGGTGATCGCAACAAAGGATCTGGCAGAATCGGTTTCTTTGATCAAGGATATCCCGGACTGCGACTGCAGTGTACAGACGGGCCTGCTGCGTGAATTGTGTGAGCTGTTAAGAGAAACGAAAGAAGCCGTTAACCGGCTCGAAGTGGCAGCCAGCCACGGCGCAGATATGCCGGCCGGCAGAGATCAGGCTGTCTTCTACCGCGATGTTGTGAAAAAGGCAATGCGGGATCTCAGACGCCCTGTAGACCAGGCAGAGCTGATGATCGATAAGAACACCTGGCCGATGCCGACCTACGGCGATCTGATCTTTGAAGTCTAGTGTTAACACGGCGCATATCATGTTTTTGATGGAGTATGCGGATGAGCGAAGGTGCAGTCAGTACAAATAACAGCACAATGCTTAAAACAACGGCACGGAGGATTCCATGGGTGGATATCCTCCGTGGTTTTCTGATGTTTTTTGTGATCTATGCGCATACGACGACAAATCAGGACATCAATAATTACATCTATTCTTTTCATATGCCGGCATTCTTTCTTGTCTCCGGCATGACGTTTGCATTTAACAAAGAGCGCCGCATCCTTCCCTATTTAAAGAAAAAGCTGCTGGCGCTGATCGTACCGTATTTTCTTTTGAATCTGTACGTTTCCCCGATCTGGTACTGGACAACGCAATTTGGTGCAGAGCCGCAGCAAAAGCTGTGGCAGCTTGCGGTTGGCGTTTTGCTGTCCAATAAGGCAACCGGATTTCGGATGGCGTCGAATACGACATGGTTCATCTGCTGTCTGTTTCTGGCAGATTTGTTCTTCTTTTTCATCTGGCGCAAATGCCGTACAGATATCGCGGTTGTACTGGGCTGTGTGCTTGTAACGACGAGTGCCTACGCCTGCGGGATCGTTGCAAGGCCGGGTGCAGGGCCGTGGCATGTCGAGACAGCATTTACGGCAATGATCTTTATTCTGGGGGGATATCTTTTCCTGAAATATCATGAGAAGATCGAAGCATTTTTAGACCGGATCGGAATGGCCCGGACGGTTCTTTTGATCCTGCTCTTATTTGCGATCGGATTCATGTTATTCTTCCGGAACGGAAGAGTGTCGATGATCGCGGATTTTTATAATAATCTCGGCTATTTTTATGGGTCAGCCTTCGCGACAACATTCGGAATCGCGATCAGCTTCATGCTCGCGTCCCGGAAGGCCGGATTCGTAAAAGGAATGACACTTGTCAACCAGGTCGGAAAGTACACGCTTCCCTACATTGCGTTCCAGGTGCCGCTGATGCGCGTGCTGCGCCATTATATTCCGTTTTTCGGGAATGAGGCGGACTGGCACAGGTTCGTGCTCTCACTCGTGGTCTTTTTCGGCTTCCTGCCGGTCGCGATGGTGATTCAGAACTACCTGATCCCGAAGCGGAAGAAGTAGATCACACCTTCCGGATGCTGTGATCGGTGATCTCGATGACCCGATCTTTGTAAAGCTTCCCGACGGCGCGCTTGAACGCGTTCTTACTCATGCCGGCTTCTTCCTGGATGCGCTCCGGGGATGCCTTGTCGTTAAACGGGAGCTCCCCGTTATATTTTTCCAGTAATTCTAAAACAGCATCTGCATCCTTGTCGGTCTGCAGGTATGCTTTTTCACGGATGGAGAGATCGAGCTTTCCGTCCGGTTTTTTTGCAGTGACGCGCGCGCGGATGTTCTGACCGATTTTTAAGTGCTTTGTATTTTCGTGT
>CADBRG010000008.1 GCA_902797015.1 uncultured Lachnospiraceae bacterium | reverse complement strand
TTTCCTCTAAAAGGATGTCATCGGTCGGCCAGCTTGCGATCTCGTTGTATTTTGTAATGTTCATGAGCTCTTTTGAGGTAAAGCTGTCAAAGCCCATTTCGTTGAAGACGTTTGCACGGCCGTAGAAGTTTCCGCCGTTGTTATGAAGGGCATGTGTACTGTAACCGAGCGGCTTCAGCGCATCTGCCACACTTTCTACATTGAGATCACGCAATATCGTCTTATAAGGATATTCGCCCAGTCCAAAGTACTGGATGCTCATTCCGGTAAGAATCTCAAATTCTGTATTGGCTGTACCTGCGCCGACAACCGGAACATTCAGATAGCCGGTAGAATATTCCTGCGTGAGCTTTCTGAAGTTCGGGATCGGATCCTGGGAATACTCAAGGAAATTTACTTCATAAGGATCGATAAAGGTCTCAAGCTGCACAAAAATGATGTTCGGCATATCGGATTCAGACAATGTTGTCTCCGGTTCCGTATTATCTGCCAGGATCTGTTTGATTTTGGCTTCTTTATACCCGGTGGGCTTACTCATGCCGGTATCCACAACACTGGCAGAGAAACTGTAGACAAAGCCGTAATCACGGTAACCCTGTGCCAGATTGCCGAAGTATTCTGCAAGAACATTGGTATGGATCGCTGCCTTCGTGACAAACGGAATGATCGCAAGGCAGATAACAAGTGCAACCAGATTGCGGAAGCGCTTGACTTTTCCCTTGAACTTGGGACCGCGAATGGCCATATATGCAACAAAAGCACCGACAAGTGCAAGGAATATGATGATCAGGATCTTCTCCGGCACCGTTACATATTTGCTGCTCTGCATGGCAACAAGGTCTTTGATCAGTTTAAAGTCTGTAAAATTAAAGGGTGTAACACGTGCTGCAAGGATGATTCCGTTTGTAATACCTAAAATCAGCCAGAAGATGCTGATACAAAGACGGACAAGCAATCTGCGCTTGAACAGGTATACCAGAAGCAGTGTTGCAAAGATCAATAATGCATTATACAAAAATGTAAGCGGGGTGTTCGTTACAAATGAAACAGCTGACAAAAAGGAGTGTCTGGAAATGATCTCGATCAGAAATACGAGACCACATGCCAGAATCCCATGAAAAATCAGAGAATATTTATTTAAGAATGGTACCCATTTGCCAAACTTTTTCAAAATTTTTTTCATTATGTATTAAGCTCCGGAAATTAATGTGAAAATATAATATTTTGTATACGTAAATTAACGTAGTTATATTAGTCTTTTCCTTATATAATGTCAATAAAATGTTTATGAAGAATTTCTTTAACATATTCGGATTGATTGAAAATTGGAAATTGACATGTTATGATGGAAAACGATTGTATAAAAGCATTCAAACCGAATGATGAAATAGATGTCTGAGACGCCTGAAGGGAGGGCACCATGGACCAGAAAGATAAAGATGTATTAGACCAGACCGTAGAAGATACAAAAGATGATGAATATGAAGATATCTGCTATGTCTGTAAAAGACGGGAAAGTGAAGCAGGCAAAATGATTCATATGCCACATAATATCAGTATCTGTAATGACTGTATGCAGCGCACATTTGACAGTATGGCAGGCATGTCAGGTTTTCCGGGGGCCGAAGGATTTCCGGGAATGGAAGGGTTTAATCTTGGTGACCTGTTTTCCGGCAAGGGCAGTACGGACGGGACCGGCCCGAGGATCAGCTTTGTAAATATGGCAGATCTGCAGAACATGCAGGGACAGGCCAAGCTGAAGAAGAAAAAGCCAAAGGAAGCAGGGGAGAAGCCATTGATCGACATCAAGGACATCCCTGCACCGCATAAGATTGAAGCAAAATTAAGTGAATACGTTGTCGGACAGGAGCATGCCAAAAAAGTCATGTCCGTTGCTGTTTACAATCATTATAAGCGTGTGGCGACCGTACCGGATGATGACGGCGTGGAAATCCAGAAATCAAATATGCTTATGATCGGTCCGACCGGCTGCGGCAAGACCTATATCGTAAAGACCCTGGCCAAGCTTTTGGATGTTCCGCTTGCGATCGCAGATGCGACATCACTGACCGAAGCGGGTTATATCGGTGATGATATCGAAAGCATCCTGTCTAAGCTTCTTGCAGCGGCGGATAATGATGTAGACCGGGCAGAGCATGGAATTGTTTTCGTCGATGAGATCGATAAGCTCGCGAAGAAGAAAAACGCCAACCAGCGTGATGTCAGCGGTGAGTCCGTTCAGCAGGGAATGCTGAAGCTCTTAGAAGGCGCGGAGATCGAGGTTCCGGTCGGTGCGACCAGCAAAAACGCAATGGTTCCGATGACAACGATCGATACTACAAACATTCTGTTTATCTGCGGTGGTGCATTCCCCGGTCTTGAGGAGATCATCAAAGAGCGCCTGAATGAGCATTCTTCTGTCGGTTTTATTGCGGATCTGAAGGATAAATATGATGAGGAGGAAGATATCTTCCGTTATGCGACAACTGAGGATATCAGAAAGTACGGAATGATCCCGGAGTTTATCGGACGTCTTCCTGTTATGTTTTCTCTGAAGGAATTATCCGAAGATATGCTTGTCAGAATCTTAAAAGAGCCGAAGAATGCGATCATTCGTCAGTATCAGAAGCTTTTGGCACTCGATGAAGTCGATCTTCAGTTTGAGGAGGATGCATTGCGGCTGATCGCAAGCAGGGCAAAAGAAAAGGGGGTCGGCGCAAGAGCATTGCGTTCTGTTATTGAAGAGTTTATGCTCGATATCATGTATGAAGTGCCAAAAGATGACAACATCGGTAAGGTTACGATTACAAAGGCTTATATCGAGGGCACGGGCGGTCCACTGATCGAGATGCGTGGACAGCAGAGAATACATACAGAACCCGTAGATATGATTGACAACTGAGTATCCTACTTTTATAATTCGGATAAATGAAAACGAAAATATAGAACAGATAGGGAAGACTATGGAAAAATCAATTCTTACATGGCTTGATCAGGCAGAAGTAAACTATCAGGATAAGGTTGCTTACAGGGATGAAGATCAGACGATCACATTTGCTGAAGCTGCTGGGATTTCACGGGCAGTCGGAAGCTGCCTGACAGAATATGTGAAACCGCAGGAGGCGGTAGCGGTACTTACGGGAAGAAGCGTTATGACGCCGCCATGCTTTTTTGGTGTGGTCCGTGCCGGATGCTTTTACGCACCGATGGACGCCACGATGCCGGATACCAGACTGAACCAGATCCTTTCCGTAATTGAAGCAAAAGTAATGATCGTTGACAGGGAAAACCTGGAAAAAGCCCAGGGGCTTTCCTTTTCCGGAAAGATGCTGATCCTTGAGGATATCATTGACACACCGGTAAATGAAGCAGCTTTGACAAAGGCTGTATCCAACATGACCGGTAAGGCACCGTTATATGCAATTTTTACATCTGGTTCAACAGGTGTGCCGAAAGGCGTCATCACATCTCATGAATCGCTGATGTGCTATATTGACGGATTACAGGAAGTGATCCATATGACCGGCGAAGATGTTCTGGGAAATCAGTCCCCGTTAGATTATATCGCAGCGATCCGTGATATTTATCTGCCGCTCTTAACCGGTGCAGAGACGGTGATCCTTCCGAAAAATGAATTTGCACAGCCGAAGCTTTTGTTTGAGACCATGAACAGACATGGTGTCACCGTGATCTGCTGGAGCACCGCAGGTATTGAGCTGCCGGCCAGACTGGATGGCTTTAGCGAAAGCAAACCGGAGAAATTGCGTTGTGTTGTATTTTCCGGATCCGTTATTTCATCTGTCTGCCTGAAAGAATGGCAGGAGAATCTGCCGGATACCGTATTTATTAACCAGTACGGGCCGACAGAGGCAACAGGATCCTGTACTTATTACACGATCCATGATAAAGTAACAGAAGATACCGTACTCCCGATTGGTGTGCCTTATAAACATTATCAGATTCTTTTGTTAAATGAAGAGAATCAGACACCCGAGACCGGAGAAATCGGAGAGATCTGTGTAACAGGTCCGGCGCTTGCGCTTGGTTATTACGGCGCACCGGAGATCACGGCAAAAAGCTTTATCCAGAATCCGCTGAATCCAAACTATCCCGAGACGATCTACCGTACAGGTGATCTCGGAAAGTTTGATGAAGAAGGGATCCTTTGGTTCCTTGGCAGAAAGGACCGTCAGATCAAGCATATGGGTCACCGGATTGAGCTGGATGAGATCGAGATGACAGCGCAGAAGATCCCGGGTATCACAGAATGCAGTGCATTGTATCAAAAGGAAAAATCCTTGCTGTATCTCTTTTATTCAGGTGAGGTTAAGCCGAAAGAGATCGCACTGTATTTCAGAGCAAACATGCCGGCATTTATGGTGCCGAGAAAAGTCATCAATATGGAAGAGCTTCCACATCTGCCGAATGGAAAGCTTGACAGAAAATCGTTAGAGAAACAATTTAAATAGATATAAGAAAGGGGAAAACGATGGAAGAGTTAATGGAAATCTTAGAGGAGCTGCGTCCGGATGTAGATTTTGAAGAGGAAAAAGGTCTGATCGCAGACGGTATCCTTGATTCATTTGATATTATGTCTCTGGTCGGATCAATCGATGAGGAATTTGACATCAAAATCAAGCCGAATGATCTGATTCCGGACAACTTTAATTCCGCAGAAGCAATCTGGGCACTGATCGAGCGTCTGATGGAAGAGTAGGAGTGGAGAATATATATGAGTTTAGATTTTGCGGCGATCTCTGAAATGACGGGGTCGCCTTCCTATGTTTTTTCAGAAAAGAAATTTGCAGAACGTGCAGCACTTGTGAAGGAAGCATTCGGAGAGCATGTTGACCTTTGCTTTTCCATTAAGGCAAATCCGTTTCTGCTCTCAGTATTGCCGTCGGCATTTTCCAAGATTGAGGTCTGCAGTCCCGGTGAGCTGGAAATCTGCAAAGCACTGTCCATGCCGCCTGAGATGATCATTTTCTCCGGTGTCAACAAAGCACTCGATGAAGTGCGTGAGGCAGTTCGCTATGGCGCCGGTGTACTGACGATCGAAAGCATGCAGCATTTTGCATGGATCACACAGGCTGCGAAAGAAGCAGGCAAGACAGTTGATGTACTGATCCGTCTGACAGCAGGCAGCCAGTTCGGTATGTCTGAGGAAGAACTTCTTTCCATCATCCGTGATCGTGCAGAGCATCCGGAAATCTGTATCCGCGGCATCCATTTCTTCAGTGGTACACAGAAGCGGAAGCCGAAGGAGATTCAAAAAGAGCTTGCAATGCTGTCTGAATTCACGGATCGTGTCCTTGCAGAGGAAGGTTTTACGATCGAACGTATCGAATACGGTACCGGTCTTTCTGTCGATTATTTCCGCAACGATGCAGACGAATCAGAAAAAGAGCGTCTGATGGCGATCGCACCTGACATCCAAGCATTGGGAGAAAAGGCACATCTGACGGTTGAAATGGGCCGTTTCTTTGCTGCTCCCTGCGGTTATTACATTTCAAGGGTGATCGATGCAAAGACGAACGAAGAGATCAATTATGCCGTTCTTGACGGAGGCCTTCACCAGTTAAAATATGATGGTCAGCTGCAGGGCATGCAGGTTCCGGTGATCACACACGTATCTGAAGGCAAAATCGTTGCCGAAGATGCTGATACGAAAGAACCGTGGACATTATGCGGAAGCCTTTGCACAACGGCGGATGTCATCGCACGCAACGCGATGTTTACAGATCTTAAGATCAATGATCTGCTTGTATTTCACCGGACAGGTGCATATTCCGTCATGGAAGGTATGGCAGTGTTCCTGAGCCGTGATATGCCGAAGGTCTGGATGCTGAAGGAAGATGGTTCGTTAATCCTGCTCCGTGATCGCATTGATACATGGCGGATGAATTTACCATCTATGTAATATGAAGAAATTTTCAGGTAAAAAGATTTGCATTTTAATACTGACGGTATCCATCCTGCTGGTATTTGGAGGATGCAGCATCTGGGATTCCGGGACACGATCAGAGGAATCACAGTCAAGTTCTGTTGTTTCGCAGGAAGAACCGACTGAGGATGCTGATTCCGGAGATGTTGCAGAAACAGCTCAGGACACGTCTTATCATTATGCCTACGATCAACTGGATGATGAAACAAAGACGGTTTATAATGAAATCGTCAATGCGATTGAATCCAGGGCAGAAGAAACAGAGCTTTCCACAACGGATCTGTCCGTGATGGAGGAAGCATATCAGGCTGTGCGATATGATCATTGTGAATATTTCTGGTTTCAGAAGTTTTCCTATGTGACATATTCAAACAGAAAAGACGAGATCAAAGAGATCAGTTTTACGCCTGAGTTTTCTGTTACGAAAGAAGAACAGGAGCAGCTGCAGGAACAGATCGATCAGGAAGTAGAACGTTTGCTTGCTGATGCACCAGTTGACGGTTCTGATTATGACAAAGTTCTTTATGTTTATAATACGCTGATCGATGCAGTGGACTATGATAAGAGTGCAGAGAACAATCAGAATATCATCAGCACATTTCTTTTGCGCCGGACTGTCTGTCAGGGCTATGCCTATGGGGCACAATATCTGTTAAATCGGCTTGGAATCCCCTGTACAACCATCGAAGGTGTTACAGAGGATGGGAACCATTCCTGGAATCTTGTTCAAATGGATGGTGATTATTATTATATTGATCTGACATGGGGGAATTCTCAGTTTACATATTACATGAACGATGAGGAAAGTGATCTATCGGAAAAGTTCATAGATTATACGTTTATGGGTGCCGATTCAGAGACGATCCTGAAAACACGGACACCTTCTGATGTCATTGCACTGCCTGACTGTACGGCAACAAAAGATAATTACTATATTCATGAAGACTTATATTTCCCGGAATGGGATGCCGATGAGATCGGGCACAAGATCAAAGACGCATATGATAACGATCAGGGATCTGTGCAGATCAAGTTTGCAAATGAAGAACTTTATGAGCAGGCGATGCAATATTTCCTTGAAGATTACCATATAATGGATTATTGTTTTGGTATGACAAAAGTCCAGTATGTCGAGAATTCTGATCATAATGTACTGTTTCTGGTATTTGATCAGGACGAATAAAGATACAGATTAGGAGTTACAAAATGGCTTCAAATAAGATCACATTGTCTCATAACCTGATGGGCTGCCGACTGGATAACTGGATCAAGCTGATGAAGCAGAATCCGGTCAGTCCGGAACATCGCAGACAGGCAGAGTTTATGACGCTGGTCAGCGCTTTAATGGCTCCGCCGGCAGCATTGGAAAGATTCCTGTATGATGATAAGATCCGACGGACAAAGATCAAAAAGCATCCGATATATATTGTCGGATTCTGGCGATCGGGTACGACCTTTTTACAGAACCTGCTTTCAAGAGATCCGCAGTTTGCATGGTTTGATCCTGTAAACACGGTTACATTTTCGAACAGTATTCTGATGGGGAAAGCGTTAAATAAGTTTATCGGTAAATTCCTCGCAGGTACAAGACCGATGGATAATCTGGAATATACGACGGATCTTCCGATGGAGGAGGTGTTTGCGCAGGCAACCATTTCCACACAGGCCATCAGTCATATGCTCGTATTTCCAAATGGCGGAAAAGGTACGAAGTACATCAGTACAGCATTTATTGATGAACAACGCCCCGAAAAGCGTAAAGAATGGCGCAGAGCATACGATTACATCCTTCGGAAGGTAACTTATATCAAAGGTGGGAAACAGCTCGTATTAAAGAGTCCTGAAAACACATGCAGAATCGGAGAGCTGAAGCGTTGCTATCCGGGTTCTAAATTTATCAATATTTACAGAGATCCGTATACAGTCATCCTTTCGACGATCAATATGTTCCAGAAAGAGATGAATCTGTTTTGCCTGAACAAACCGGCGCCGCCGGAAGTGATTGAAAACGTTGCGATCAATCTGATGGCAAAGGTTTATAAAAAGGCAATCCGGGAACTTGAGGCGATGCCTGAGAAAGACCGGATCGATGTTAAATACGAAGATTTCTGCGAGGATCCGTTATCCGGTCTGGAAGAAATCTACACGAAGCTCGGTTTGGGCGGTTTCGAGAATGCACGCCCTTATTTTGAGAAGTATCTGGAGAGTCAGAAGAATTATCAGAAGAATCACTTCGAGATGGAAGACCGCATTCGTCGGAAAGTAAATAATAAGCTGAAATTCTACTTTGACTATTACGGATATGAGATGCAACTGGGGACTGAATAAAAAGGAGGATTTTAAGATGCAGAAGTATGAATGCGGACCATGTGGTTATATTTACGATCCGGCTGAGGGAGATCCGGATAACGGAATCGCTCCGGGCACACCGTTTGAGGAGCTTCCGGACGATTGGGAATGCCCTCTGTGCGGAATGGGCAAGGATGAGTTCAGCCCGGTAGACTAATTACACAAAGCAAAGAATCCGGCTTAGTGCCGGATTCTCAGACTGAAGACAAAGCCGCTCTAGGATACACATCCTAGAGCGCTTTTTCGTTTGAACATCATTTCAAAGTAAAAACAAAGATTT
>CADBRG010000007.1 GCA_902797015.1 uncultured Lachnospiraceae bacterium | reverse complement strand
GTAAGCCCGTGAATCTTAATATCCATCTGAATGGCCGTGATTCCGTCATGCGTTCCCGCGACCTTGAAGTCCATATCGCCGAAGAAATCCTCCAGACCCTGGATGTCAGTCAGGACAATATAATCATCGTCCGTATCCCCGGTCACCAGACCGCAGGAAATTCCGGCTACCATTTTCCGGATCGGCACGCCTGCAGCCATAAGCGCCATACAGGAAGCGCAGATGCTGGCCTGTGATGTGGAGCCGTTTGACTCAAAGGTCTCGGAAACCAGACGCATTGCATACGGGAACTCTTCCTCAGACGGAAGTACCGGGATCAGCGCACGCTCTGCAAGTGCACCATGGCCGATCTCTCTTCTTCCCGGACCGCGGGACGGCTTTGTCTCACCTACGGAGTATGACGGGAAGTTGTACTGATGTACGTAACGTTTCTCTGTAATGTTTTCATCCAGACCGTCTACACGCTGTACCTCAGACATCGGTGCCAGTGTGGTAACGGTGCAGATCTGGGTCTGTCCACGGGTAAACATTGCGGAACCGTGAACACGCGGAATCAGGTCTACCTCTGCTGCCAGCGGACGGATCTGATCGATCGCACGGCCATCCGGACGCTTGTGATCCTTTAAGATCATCTTGCGGACGGTCTTCTTCTGATACTGGTAGATTGCTTCGCCAACCAGCGGAAGCAGCTCTTCGTTATCTGCAAGTGCTTCTTCTACACGTGCTGTGATCTCGCGGATGTTCTCGTCTCTTACCTGCTTCTCATCTGTAAATACTGCTTCTTCCATCTCTGCCGGCGGTACGATCTCTTTGATCTTTGCAAACAGTTCTTCCGGAATCGTGCAGCTCTCATAGGTATGCTTTTCTTTACCAACCTCAGCAACGATCTGGTTGATGAAGTCAATGATCTTTAAGTTGATGTCGTGTGCCATGTAGATGGCTTCGATCATCTTCTCTTCTTTGATCTCGTTTGCGCCTGCCTCGATCATGATAACCTTCTCGGCAGTAGAAGCAACGGTCAGCTGCAGATCGCCTTCATCCCATTCCTTCTGGCCCGGATTTACGACAAACTCACCGTTTGTGATACCGATCTGTGTCATTGCACACGGACCGTCAAACGGGATATCGGAAATGCAGGTTGCGATCGCGGAACCAAGCATTGCTACCAGCTCCGGTCTGCAGGACGGGTCAACACTCATAACGAGGTTGTTTAACAGTACGTCGTTTCTGTAATCTTTCGGGAACAGCGGACGCATCGGACGGTCGATGACACGTGCGGTCAGAACCGCATTGTCAGATGCACGGCCTTCTCTTTTCTTGAAGCCGCCCGGGATTTTGCCGACTGCATACATTTTCTCTTCAAAATCAACGCTCAGCGGGAAAAAGTCGATTCCGTCACGCGGCTTTGCAGATGCTGTTGCAGTACTTAAAACAACCGTATCGCCATAGTGCATAAAAGCTGCGCCGCTTGCCTGTGCTGCTACTCTTCCTACGTCAACCCGCAGGGTTCTGCCTGCAAGGTCCATGGTAAAACTTTTGTACATACTTTTTTACTTTCCTTTCCTTCTTCTCTTCTTTCTAACTACCAAAACAGAGCGGGACTGGCCCGCTCTGTATGTCATACGCTTATGAATTACTTTCTGATGCCAAGTTTTGCGATCAGCGCACGATAGCCTTCCAGATCGTTCTTCTGGATGTACGCCAGCAGTCTTCTACGCTTACCAACCATCTTCAGCAGACCTCTTCTGGAATGATGATCCTTCGGATTAGCTTTCAGATGCTCTGTCAGCTCACGGATTCTTGTGGTCAGGATCGCTACCTGAACCTCCGGTGAACCTGTATCACCCGGTTTTCTGCCATACTCCTGGATCAGTTCTGTCTTTTTCTCTTTTGTGATCATAATATTTTCCTCCTGTTATACATTCGCCCAAACTGCCAGGCGCCCGGTCGGAGTGTCCGAACACTGAGCAGGGGCACAGTCACTCACGGCAAACAGTCTATCATATCCTGCCTTAAAAGTAAACCATCAAATTCACTGATTTCCAAGCTCTTTTAAGATTTCTTTGCTGGTTTTAATATCCAGATCAATCTGCGCTTTCAATGCATCCAGCGATTCATATTTCTTTTCCGGGCGCAGATATTTTAAGAACGATACCCAGATCTGCTTTCCGTAAATGTCTTCGTTGAAATCAAAAATATGTGTTTCCACACTCAACGGCTCATTGTCACCGATGGTCGGCTTGTATCCGATATTGGAGATTCCTCCGTATACGGTTCCGTCTACCGTCAGACGTGTCACATAGCCACCGAATGGCGGCAGGAGCTTTTCCCTGGGCACGAGCAGATTGGCAGTCGGCACCTGAATGGTCCGCCCAAGCTGATTGCCGACGACCACAGTCCCTGCCAGGAAGTAGTCGTATCCCAGAAGTCGGTTGGCTTCTTCAAGATTTCCCGCTTTAACAGCTTCCCGGATCCGCGTGCTGCTGATATCCTCCCCGTCATCCTGGATTTTTTCAAAAATGACTGCTTTATAACCGAAGCGGCCCTCGTTTTCCTGAAGCGTTCTGTAATCTCCGCTCCGGTTCTTTCCAAACCGGAAATCCGTTCCGGCTACGATCCTTTTCACCGGGATCTTTTCTGTCAGCACAGAAAGGAATTCCTCCGGCTCCATGGAACGGAGCTCTTTTGTAAACGGCAGTTCGATCAGTACATCAATTCCCGCCTGCTCAAAGATCCAGAGCTTCTCTGCTTTGGTCGTCAGCACACGGAAGTCTTCTCCGTCTAATGCATTCGGCGGAATGCTGAAGGTGACTGCCACTGCAAGCAAGCCGTTCTGTTTTGCTTTGTTTAATTCATTCATCAACAGCTTGTGACCGATGTGCAGCCCGTCAAATTTTCCGAGCGAGATCGCACAGGGATCTGTTATCTCAACGCTGTTAAGATCTTCGTAAAATTTCATATTGTCTATCTTTCTAAAAAGAGTTTCTTTACTCTGCAGATTGCATCTTCTTTGCTGTAATAATACAGTCCGACAAAGGTACCGTCAGATGTATAGGTCCGAAAGGAACTTCCGTCATCCGGCATTGCCTTTGCAAACGCCTCTGCGGGCAGCTTGCTTCCATTCATCAGTGCAACGTCATACTCCGGCTTGCTGCAGGCATCCGGCAGATCGGAAAACACATCTTCGATCGGCTGCAGAATTCTGGAAAGCTGTCCCGCTTCTGTGATCTCTGCGATCTCTGATAAGCGGTGTGCATCTTCTAATGCATACCCTGCTGCCCTGCTCCTTAAAAGCGAAGCCATCGCCCCGCCTGTTTGAAGCATTTTCCCGATGTCATGACAAAGTGTCCGGATATAGGTGCCTTTCGAGCAGGCGATCCGAAGCGTTACTTCCGGAAGATTCATCTTAAGGATCTCTATCTCATATACCGTGATCGTTTCCGGCTTCCGCTCGACCTCAAGGCCTTCTCTGGCATATTCATAGAGCTTCTTCCCGTTGATCTTTTTGGCGGAATACATCGGCGGGATCTGCTCCTGCACGCCCACAAACGAACGAATGGCTTCCGACACCATTTCCGGTGTCAGACCTGCCGTATCTTTTTGTGCGATCACATTCCCCGTCAGATCCTGGGTGTCTGTCTCGATTCCGAGCCGCAGGATGGTGATATATTCCTTATCTCTGTCTGTCAGAAGATCACAGACCTTTGTCGCTTTGCCAAGGCATACCGGCAGTACGCCTTCTGCCTCCGGATCCAGTGTCCCTGTATGACCAATCTTTTTCTGTCCGCAGATCTTACGGAGCTTTGCCACGACATCAAACGATGTCATGCCTTTTTCTTTGTAAACATTAATGATCCCGTGATACATGGATTATTCCTGCTCCATCTGCTGACTGATCGCTTCGCAAAGTTCGGAAAGGATCACATCCGGCTCCATTTTCACGGTCGCGCCGGCTGCTCTGGCATGACCGCCGCCACCATAGGCACCAGCGATCTTCGCAACATCAATATATTCTGCGGAACGCAGACTTACTTTAATGTCCCCGTTCTTTTCCTCATGTAAAAAGATTGCAACCTCGACGCCTTTTGTCGAACGCAGTTCACTGACGATCCCGTCAAGGTCTGCACCGATCGCACCCATCTCTTTCATATCTTCCTGTGTGATATGGCTTGCGATCACTTTCCCGTTCAGATACAGGCTGCTTTTTTCCAGTGTCCTACCAAGCATTTTTTTCTGCGTATAATTCTTCTGAAAAAACACATGATCTACGAGACGCGGATAATTGATGCCTTTGTCCATCAGCACACCACCGATTTGCATCGTATGCGCAGACGTACAGGAATACTGAAATACACCCGTATCACATACAATGCCGACATACAGACATTCTGCTGTGTTTTTGCTGATCGCATCCGGCTTCATCGTCTCGAATACGATCTCACTTGCCGAGCTCGCATCCGGGAAAACATAATTTTCATGTGCAAATCCCGGATTGCTGATGTGATGATCAATGCAAATGGTCTTTTTTGCATTCAGAAAGATCGGCTCTGCAGAATCAAGTCTGGCCTGGTCCGCACAGTCAAGCGCGAGAAACAGATCCACCTGCTTAGGCTTTTTCCCGGGATGCCTGATCTGATCGGCATGCGGTAAAAACCGGAACCGTTCCGGCACATGATCCAGATAGGCAAAGCATTCCTTCTCCGGATAGTTCTCCTTTATGTAGTTGTACACCGCAAGGCAGGAGCCGACACAGTCCCCGTCCGGGCGGATGTGTCCGGCCATTGCAATGGTTCCCGCGTCACGGATCATATCATCAAGCAAGGGAATCTTCATCCTGATCCTCCGAATACGTTAACGCATCGATCTTTTTGGACATCTCAACACCATAGGCGATCGACTGGTCCGCAATAAACTTTAATTCCGGTGTGTTTCTTAAGTTCAGAGACTGCGCAAGGCATCTGCGGATAAACCCGGAGGCACTGTTTAAGCCATCCATGGTATCCGCAAGCTCCCTGTCATCTCCAAGCACGCTGATGTACGCCTTGCAGGTCTTTAAGTCCGGTGCGACCTCCACACCGGAGATCGTGGTCATCGGGTGGATCCGCGGATCTTTTAACTCCAGACGGATGATCTTCGAGAGCTCCCGCATGACTTCTTCATTGATTCTGATATTTTTTCTGCTGTTTTTTCTCATTGTCTCGGCACTTCCACCATCTTATAAGCTTCGACCTGATCAAGCTCCGCGATCTCATTGAAGTTTTCAAATACAAGACCGCATTCGAATCCGGCACGAACCTCTTTTACATCATCTTTGAAACGCTTCAGGGAAGCGAGCTTGCCTTCGTAGATCTGCTCGCCTTCTCTTGAAATGCGCACCATGCAGTCACGCTCAAATACACCATCCAGGACATAGGATCCTGCGATCGTGCCGACACCGGATGCCTTGAAGAGCTGACGGATCTCGGCATGACCGATAACACGCTCTTCATAGATCGGCTCAAGCATACCCTTCATCGCATTCTCGACATCTTCAATTGCCTTGTAGATGACAGAATACAGATGGATGTCTACATTTTCGCCTTCCGCGATGGATTTTGCTGTATTGTCCGGTTTTACATTAAAGCCGATGATGACTGCATTGGATGCTGCAGCCAGGGTAACGTCAGATTCGCTGATCGCGCCTACGCCGCCGTGGATGACCTTAACGACGACTTCTTCATTGGACAGCTTCTCTAAGCTGGTCTTGACAGCTTCAACAGAACCCTGAACATCTGCTTTGACGATCAGGTTCAGCTCTTTCAGATCGCCCGCCTGAATCTGTGAGAAGATGTTCTCAAGGTTCATACGTGCACGTGTCTCGTCAAGCAGCTTCTCCTTATCCTGTGATACGAAGGTCTCAGCAAAGTTTCTTGCATCTTTTTCACTGTCGAATGCCATAAAGACTTCGCCGGCGCCCGGTACACTGTTTAAGCCGATGATCTCGACCGGTGTGGACGGACCCGCTTCCTTTACACGCTTTCCTGCGTGATCTGTCATTGCACGGACCTTACCAAAACTGCTGCCCGCAGCAACCGGCTGGCCAACCTTTAATGTACCCTTCTGGATCAATACGGTTGCAACCGCACCGCGTCCCTTATCAAGCTTCGCCTCGATAACAAGGCCGCGTGCTTTCCGCTTCGGATTTGCTTTCAGCTCAAGCATCTCTGCTGTCAGGAGCACCATCTCCAGAAGCTGGTCAATGCCTTCACCCGTCTTAGCGGAAACCGGTACGCAGATCGTGGAACCGCCCCAGTCTTCCGGAATCAGCTCATGTTCGGAAAGTCCCTGTTTTACAAAGTCAACATTTGCATTCGGCTTATCGATCTTGTTGATCGCAACGATGATCTCGATGCCTGCTGCTTTCGCATGGTTGATCGCCTCGATCGTCTGCGGCATGATACCATCATCTGCTGCAACAACGAGGATCGCGATATCTGTAGAATTCGCACCACGCATACGCATTGCGGTAAATGCCTCATGACCCGGTGTGTCAAGGAATGTGATCTTGTGTCCGTTGATCTTTGCAACAGAAGCACCGATGTGCTGTGTAATACCACCAGCCTCACGGTCTGTTACATGTGTTTCACGGATCGCATCCAGAAGGGATGTCTTACCATGGTCAACGTGTCCCATAACGCAGACAACCGGCGGGCGGGAAACCATCTTGGATTCGTCCTCTTCGTCCTCTTTTAACAGCTCTGCGATCACGTCAACCTTCTCTTCCGGCTCAGCGATGCAGTTGAACTCAAGTGCGATCTCTTCTGCTTTTTCATAATCGATCTCCTGATTCAATGTCAGGATCGTTCCCTGCATAAAGAGCTTTTTGATGATCTCGGACGGCTGAATCTTCATTTTATCAGCCAGATCACGGACCGTTAAGTACTCCGGCAGTTTGATCGTAAGGATCTCGTCCTTATCACGCTCCGGTGTCTGCTTCGGGCCGGCATTCTTTTTCTTATGACCGGTCTTCTTCTCCAGGTTGACATAGCGCTCCTGCTGTTTTGGTGCGCCCTTTTTCTTGTCAAAATCCTGCTTCTTGCCCTTCTTGCCGCGTCCGCGTTCGTCATTTGTATTTTCCGCAGGCGCATTCTTGCCGGGTTTTGTCTTCTGGTTCTCTACTTTTTCTTTCGGTCCTTTTGCACGATTGTCAGTACCTTTGCCCCCACGCTTAGCAGGCTTCCTGTCACTTCCAGCACCGTGATCAGACGGAGCAGCTTTTTGTACGGGCTTTTCTGCTGTTTGTTTCTTTTCAACATGCTCTTCACCCTGTGCCTGTACCGGCTTTGTCTCTTTTACTGTTTCTGTTGCCGCGATCTCTTCCGGCTTCAATGCAGTTTCCTTTTCCTGCGTCTCCGGCGCTGTTTCCGGCTTTTTCGCTGCCGGCTCGACACGCTTACGGACAACTTTCTTGGTACCGTCCGGTGCTGTACGCACGATGGTTCTTCTTAAGGTGTCCTCGCTCTGGTGAACCGGTTTTCCGTTTCTAGTCACAACTCTTCTGCGCAGTGTCTTTCCGTCCGGTCCGACAACCGTCTCGATCTGAGTCTTTGCCTGCGGCTTTCTGTCACGCTTCTGGTTTGCAGCGTCGTGTACGATGCTCTTCTGTCTGCGGTTGCCGTCTTTGCTGTGCTGCGGATTATAAACTGCGGCAATGCTGGCTTTTTTCTTCGGGCGAGGTTTTGCGCCTTCGCCTTCTGCCGGCTTCTTTGCAGGCTGTGCTTTTGCCTCAGTCTTCTTTTCTGCCCGCGGTGCTGCAGCCGCTTTCTTTTCCGGCTGTGTCTTATTAGAGAATTTCGCTCTCGCACGTGCCGCATCTGATTCTTCAATGCTGCTCATATGATTGGATGCTTCTACGCCTTCTTTTGTCAGATACTCAATGATATCTTTTGAAGGAACATCCAACTCCTTTGCAAGTTCATGTATTCTGATTTTTGCCATATATTTACCTCCCGACTATCAGTCTTTTCGCTTCTTTTCCACTGCTTTTGCAAAACCCGCATCCAAGATCGCGAGCATCGAACGCTCCCCTTTTCCGATACAACGGCCGAGTGTTTCCTTTTCTCCGTGTATGTAAAGCGGCACTTCGTAGTACTCCGTCATCTGACGCATTTTCTTTTTGGTATTATCCGATGCGTCTTCTGATACGATCACAAGATACGCTCTCCCTGCCTTGATCGATTTTTCCGTTGCAAACTCTCCGCTTGCAATCTTGCCTGCCTTTTGTGCCAGACCTAACAGAGACAGTATGGAATCCATTTTATTTCCTCCTGTTGAGCTCGGTTTCTAACAGTGTCAGTGCCTCTTTCGGCACATTTCCTTTGAAAGACCTCTGAAATCCATGGTTTTTGACTGCTTTTTCCATGCACTCTGCATTTCTGCAGATATATGCGCCGCGGCCGTTCATTTTTCCGACCGGATCCAGTGCGTAATCCCCTTCCGGTGTGCGCACCAGACGGATCAGGTCTTTTTTTTCTTTCATTTCTCTGCAGCCGACACACATACGCTGCGTGGATTTACTGTTCTTCATCTTCCGGTTCTGCTTCCTCGTACTCTACATACTCTTCGTATTCTTCATACTCACCGTCTTCCGGATATTCTTCATAGACTTCTTCATATTCGCCTTCCGGGAGTTCTTCATAAGTTTCATATTCCTCGTAATTCTCGTCGTACTCATCATACTCATCATACTCGTCATACTCTTCGTACTCATCGTAATCGAGGAATTCACCGGACTCGCGTGCCTGTGTCTCACTCTTGATATCGATCTTGTAGCCGGTCAGGCGGGCTGCAAGGCGGGCGTTCTGTCCCTCTTTACCGATTGCAAGAGAAAGCTGATAGTCCGGTACAACGACCTTAGCGGTCTCTTCTTCACTGTCCGCGATAACGGAAATGACTTTTGCCGGGCTCAATGCATGCTGGATCAGTACTGCCGCGTTCTCATCCCATTCGATGATGTCGATCTTTTCACCGTGCAGTTCATCAACGACTGCGTTAACACGGGATCCGTTCACACCAACGCATGCGCCGACCGGATCAACATCCGGATCACTTGACCATACAGACATCTTTGTACGGCTTCCTGCCTCACGGGCAATGTTCTTGATCTCGACGATGCCCTCACGTACCTCAGCCACTTCTTCTTCAAACAATCTTCTGACAAAATCCGGATGTGTTCTGGAAACCATGATTTTTGGTCCCTTCGGTGTGTTTTTTACTTCAAGGATGAACACACGCACACGCTGTGTCGGATTGAATGACTCTCCGCGGATCATCTCGTTTTTCGTCAGGATCGCATCTGCCTTACCAAGGTTAATGCTGACGTTCTTTCCGATGTATCTTTGTACGATACCGGTAACGATCTGGCGCTCTTTGTCATTGTATTCATCATAGATCACGCGGCGTTCTTCTTCTCTGATCGTCTGCAGGATCACGTTTTTCGCATTCTGTGTCGCGATCCGGCCGAATTCCTTTGACTGGATCTCCTGCTGCCAGATGTCGCCGACTTCCAGCTTGTCATCGTGCATTTTTGCTTCTGCAAGACTGATCTCAAGGACCGGATCTTCAACTTCTTCCACGACGGTCTTGTCTGCGATCACATGGAATTCGCCGGTTTCCGGATTCATTTCCACACGAATGTTTTCGTTCTTGCCGAAGTGATTTTTACAAGCTGTCATCAGGGAATTCTCGATTGCCACAAGCAGGCGCTCCTTGCTGATGTTTTTCTCTTTTTCAAGGATCGCAAGTGCTGCCATCAGCTCCTGGCTGTCATTTCCCATTGCAATGTTCTGATTCTTTTTTGCCACTTTTCTACCTCCCATTCGTCAACCGGCCCCTGCCGGTATGTTTGTTTTGTTTATTTAGAAATCGATCGCTTCTCTGATCAGTGCGATCTCCTTTTTGTTTAATGTCAGTTCATTGTCATCATCATCAGCCAGCGTAATCTCCTGATCTGTGTACGCTTTCAGATAACCGACGAATTCCTTTTCCCCGTCAATCGCGCGGTAGGTTTTTACCTCTACCTCTTTGCCAAGGTTTCTGATATAATCCTTTTCTTTTTTGAGCGGACGCCCCAGCCCCGGTGAGCTGACTTCAAAGACATACGACTCGGAAATATAATCCTCCGCATCCAGAATGTCATTCATCCTGCGTGCGACCAGCTCGCAGTCATTTACGGTAATGCCGCCTTCTTTGTCTATGTACACCCGCAGGTACCAGGTACTGCCTTCTTTGACAAACTCAACATCCACCAGTTCAAACTGATTTTCATCAAGGATCGGCGTCACCAGCTCCTCTGTACGGGCCTCGTACTGTTCCCGTCTGGACATGTTCTCACCTCTTTTCACAGGTCTTATACAACAGATAAGAGTGGGCGCAAACCCACTCTTACCATAAAGCTTCTATATAAATCCTATGTATCTTAACACGATAACCATTCGAAATCAAGGGAAGATTCCCGTTTTTTACTGAGAAATCCCCGATTTTCGCCATTTCGCTTTACCTGTCCTTCATTTCCGTCCATCTTCTGATCACTTACAGGACGCCTTCCCGGAAATGATCCACGGTGCCGGCTGCTGTACGAAGGAGTTCTTCGCATTCAGTGTAGACACACTGACCTGGATAACCTCTGCATCTTTGACACCGTATTTTTCGAGCAGCTTTGTCAGGTTGGCTGCTACAT
>CADBRG010000006.1 GCA_902797015.1 uncultured Lachnospiraceae bacterium | reverse complement strand
GTTTTTTTTTTTTTTTCCGACATCTGCTTGATCTCTTCACAGATCCGTCGGATCTGATCTGTCAGCGTTCCGCTCGTATTATTTAAAAGGTACTCTGTAATTTTCTTTGACAGCAATCCGTTTAACAGTATAGACATTTGTGATGCTGCATTCTCTTCATGGCCCTTACAGCCATCTGTCAGATATGCTTCCAATTCACGTTCTGACATCTCCGGAACCAGATCGATTCTGACCAGAACATTCTTCCTGGTATGTAAAGCGATCGCCGCGTAACGGCTGACCTGGAAAACCGGGATCCCGGAAATCCCATAATCCGTAAACTGCACTTCGCCCTGATCGGATAAGACATGTTCGCCATCGATAAACAGCGATACCTTTCCAATCGCTCTGACGCCGGAAAGTGAAAACAGCTCTGCCCTGTCTGAATATAATGCAGTCAGTGCCGGCAGCGGTTTCACGATGGAATGGCCGAACGCCTTTGCCAGCCGATACCCGGATCCGTCACTGCCCGATTTCGGAAACGCCTTCCCGCCACAGCATAAAATGCATGCATCTGCAGTATATTCGCCCCGGTCGGTCCTGACAGAAAATCTGCCGTCTTTTTTGCACAGCGCCTGAATCGTTTCATGCTTGCGGATAGAGACAGAATGCGCCCGGCAGCCTGCCAGCAAAGCCTCTCTGACCGCAGCGGCCTGATTGCTTCGCGGATACCAGTAGCCGTTTCTCTCATGACAGAACAGATGCAGCTTCTCTTTGAAAAAACGGATCGTGTCTGTTTCGGAAAAAGCCTGCAATGCAGGAACAAAAAAGGATGGGTCGTCACATCTGAATTGATCCGGAGACATGTCCGAATTCGTCAGATTGCAACGTCCGTTTCCGGTACTTAAAATCTTGATGCCTGCTTTTTGCTGATGCTCTAAAACGAGCACATCCATATGACATTCAGATGCCTGTATCGCAGCCATCAGGCCGGATGCGCCTCCGCCCACGATGAGCACGTCAAAATGAACTTTTTTGTTTTTCATCATTCTAACCCTTTTTGACCTGTCAGACTGATTACAGAAGATGCAGCTTCTTTGCGACCCTGATCATATATGTTCCCTTCGGGAAATCCAAAAGCTCGGTTTCCGTAATGCCGCGGATCAAAATCAAAACGATAAAATAGACGATGATTCCTGCAAGGATTCCGATGATCGTGCCGATCGCATTAATCCCTGTAACCAAAAGCAGCAGGCGGTAAATAACAAGAACCGCGATACCCATGACCACAGCGGCAATTCCCGGCTTGATGAATGTCTTTGTGACATCCGGCGAGAATCCGGAGTGGCGCTTCACCGCGCGTCCGTTCAGGATGCACATCACAAACGAAAATACGATATTTGCAACAATCACACTGTAAATTCCAAGATGGAAAACAAACATCGAAATGATCAGTGCCACTGCCTGGATCACCAGGGAGACCACGGCATTTCTGACCGGAACATGCATCTGATCGATTGCCTGCAATGTCGCATTGGACAATGTCGAAATGGAATAAAAGATTACACTGATGCTGCCCGCGATCAAAAGTCCTGCCGCCAGCTTTGTCGCATCGCTGAATAAAAGCTGCTGGATCGGAGAAGCCAAAACGATCAGACCTGCCGTACACGGAAATGCAACGATCATCTCAAAACGGATCGCGAGATCGATCCTGCCCCTTACCTTTTCATGATCCTGCATCGTAAACGCAGATGTGATCACAGGAACCGCTGAAGCGCCGATCGCAGACGCGATCGAAATCGGAACATTGGTCAGAACCCTGTATTTTCCTGTGTATACGCCCCACCAGATGGAAATATCTTCGGCCGAATAACTCTGAATGTTTGCAATGTTTTTGAATAAAATCTGGTCTGCGACCGAAACCAGATTGTAAACAGTCGTACTTAAAAGGATCGGAACGACCGTCATGATCAGCACTCGCATGATCGTCCGGTAGCTTTCCGTATGGACGCGTTTTTGTCTGCGCTCCGTTCGTTCCGCAAGCTTTAGGAAATGCGGCCGGAACGAGAAGAACACAATCAGCAGGAACACAAATCCAATCAGCGCGCCCGCCCCGGTTCCGAGCGTTCCTCCCGCGGCACCATATGCAGCTGAATACAGATCCGTCTGCTCCGTAAAGGTATTCGCTGCATAACGGAACAGGATATACGCAGCAACGATACTGATGATCGCATTGATGATCTGCTCGATCACCTGGGAAAAGGCACTCGGTACCGTTGTTCCGAGTCCCTGGAAAAATCCTCTGAACACACCCATGATCGCTACGATCAGCAGCGTCGGCGCCAGCACCCTGAGCGCAAATACCGCCATCGGCGTCCGAAACAGTGCACAAAGCGGTACGGCAAATATGAAGATCACCAGCGCACCGATCAGACCGGTACAGACTGAGAAAATCAGCGCACCACGAAATACGCGATAGGCATTCCGTACCTGTCGCTTCGCCATCCGTGCCGAAACCATTTTCGAAACCGCCATCGGCAGACTGTAGGATGATATAAACAAAAGCAGCGTATAAATCTCAAACGCTGTGCCATAATAGTCATTTCCATGATCACCGATAATATAATAAAGCGGGATCCTGTAAAGCATCCCGATGATCCTGCTGACAATTGACGCAATCGCAAGGATTGAACCCTGCACTAAAAAACTTGATTCGCTATTCCTGCTCAACGATATATCTCCATTTGCAAAAGCAGCTCCTTTTGCCGAGCTTCCATCTGTATACGCTCTTCCTCTTCCATATGATCATAACCAAGAAGATGCAGCATACTGTGTACGATCAGAAACGCATACTCTCTTTTTTCGCTGTGTCCATATTCCTTTGCCTGCGACCTGACATGATCAACCGAGATCACAATATCTCCGAGCACAACTGCGCCGGTCTCCGGGTCTTTGCAGGCATTGATATAGTTTTGAGAAAATAAAAAATCTCCCGGTGCCTCATATTGAAGCATCGGAAATGATAATACATCAGTAGCGCGGTCAATCCCGCGCATTGTCTGATTCAATATACGGATTCTCTCATCATCACACAAAACAAGCGACACGTCAGCATCCCACGGGAATTTCTCCTCTGCTAATACATGGGTTACGACGCGTTCTGCGAGTTTTTTGTAATGAAATGAAAACTCCGGTTTGCATTCCGTTGAAATCAGAAGGCTCATGCTATTTTCTGCCTCCTTTGCTGCGTGATGATGAACGGCTTTCTCTCTGCTCATACTTCTCATAAGCACGAACGATCTTTTGTACCAGCGGGTGTCTGACGACATCCTTGCTGGTCAGATTACAAAAACCGATATCATCTACATTCTTCAAAACCTGTAGCGCCACATCCAGACCGGACTTTACATCATGACCGAGATCCTTTTGTGTCGGGTCACCGGTTATGACGACCTTCGATCCGAATCCAATTCTCGTAAGAAACATCTTCATCTGCGCCGGTGTCGTATTCTGTGCCTCATCCAGAATGATAAATGCATTATCCAGTGTTCTGCCGCGCATATAGGCGAGCGGCGCGACCTCGATCAACCCCTTTTCCTGGTTTTGGATGAAACTGTCTGCCCCCATGATCGCATAAAGCGCATCATAAAGCGGACGCAGATACGGATCGATCTTACTCTGCAGATCTCCAGGCAAAAATCCCAGCTTCTCTCCTGCTTCAATTGCAGGACGGGTCAGGATGATACGCCCTACTTCCTCACGTTTGAACGCCGTGATCGCCATTGCCATCGCAAGGTAGGTCTTTCCGGTGCCGGCAGGCCCGTTTCCGAAG
>CADBRG010000005.1 GCA_902797015.1 uncultured Lachnospiraceae bacterium | reverse complement strand
TCAAACCCGTTCGGATATCTCTTGAAAATATGCTTCAGCTGAACACTTGCCATTTCTCTCCTCCTTACAATGATCTCTTCCCGTTTCTAATTTACACACAGCCAGCATTATGATAATATTCTTTCTAAACACCGTCTGGAGTAGTATCAAAATGACTATAATATATCGAAATTCTACACAAAATATCTTTAACAGCACCTGTTTATACCAATATTCGAACATTTCCAGCATCAGTGTATATCATGTCGCATTTTGATATATTATCTTCTGGAGGAAGGTTTATGGATCATAATATCTATTCCATTTTTACTGATCAAAGCTATCTGGATCTTGGATTGTTCCAGTTCGGATATGAAAAGTGCCAGCCTTCTCATTCCTATGGGCCGGCAAAAAGAAACCACTATCTGTTTCACTATGTTTTATCAGGACAGGGAACCCTCTATGCCAAGACAACTGCAGGCGATTCAAAGATTTACCGGATCCGAAGCAACCAGGGATTCCTGATCTTTCCGGAGCAGGAGACGACATATATTGCCGATGCCGAGCATCCCTGGGAATACGCATGGCTGGAGTTTGACGGTCTGCGCATCTTTGAAGCACTGAAACTGATCGGCCTGAGCTGGGATCAGCCAATTTACCATCCTAGTTTTCATTCCTACCGGGAGATTGCACGTGACGAACTGCTCTACATTGTCAACCACAAAGATGAATCGTCACTTCATCTGATCGGACATCTGTACCTGTTTATCGATGCTTTGATCCGTTCCCTGACAACAAGAGAACGCGTAGCAGGAAGTAAACTGACCGATTACTATATTACAGAAGCACTGAATTATATCAAAAACCACTATCATCAGAATATCACCATCGAAGACATCGCCAATGCCTGTGGGCTGAACCGCAGCTATTTCGGGCGTATCTTCAAAGCAGAAATGGGGCAATCCCCTCAGGCATTCTTGATGACTTATAGAATGATTTCAGCGACTGACATGCTGCTTTACACAAAAATGTCAATCGCCGAGATCGGTAAACTGGTCGGATATGAAAATCAGCTCCACTTTTCAAGAGCTTTTAAGAATTATTACGGTGTTTCTCCCATGCAATGGAAAAAGGAACATAAGAGTGATTTAAACTAGATAGGATTACAGGGTGATTTTACCGTCCAAAAAATGGATGGTATCTGGAAGCTTGCGAGCTCCCGGGCATCAACCTATTAATTCAAAAACTTCGACGGATCCAGTTCCATAAACTGAGATCTCTGGAAATGATCCTTTAACGCAAACGGTACCGTACAGTCAAAGATCGTCTTGCATGCTATCCCGTTATCCCGGATCATCGGATTGTATGCCGTCGCATTGGAGTGATCCAATGGATGGCATCTGACACCCGGGATCGTGATCGTATCGATATCGCCCTGATAACGGGTGTTCAACGCCCACAATACATCGCTGTCATCGAACGGATCCACATCCTCATCTACCAGAATCACATGTTTTAATTCACTGAATGCTGAGAATGCAAGCAACGCGGCCTGACGCTGACGTCCTTCATCACTCGGCATTTTTTTATGGAACTGCATGATTGCCATATACTTTCCACCACCCGACGGATGGGCATAGACGTTCAAAAGCTTGCCCGGCATCGCAGCTTCAACCATATTGATGATACTTGCCTCTGTCGGCAAACCTGCCATATGTACATGCTCGTGAGACGGGCCGATGGTCGTCTGCAGGATTGGATGGATTCTGTGTGTGACCGCCTTAACCTTGATCACCGGATCCATCGGTGCCGGACCTGTGCAGCCAGGGAATTCCGGCATTGCCTTTCCGCTTCCCGTCGCACGATCTTCCGGAACTCTGATATGCGGGAGCACTTCTCCCTCGATGACAAACTCTGCTCTTGCAATCGCTTTTTCCGGAATTGTGATACAGTCGCACAGTTCTACCGGTTCCTGACGCAGCGCGCCGGCACAGGACAGCTCATTATATCCCATCGGTGTCGTTGGCGCTTCAAATCCTGACGCCAGATAAATCGCCGGATCCAGTCCGATGTTGATGGAGATTGGCAGTGGCTGATTCAGTTTTTCTGCCGCTTCATAAAACGCGCCTATATGTCTTGCACCCGGTGTGAAGAAGATCGCCATCTCATCTTCATTATGAAGGCAGAGTCTGTGGATCGTGACATCGGAGACACCAAGTTCCGGATGTGTTGCCAGGCACAGGCCCATCGTCAGATACGGGCCACCATCTTCCGGTGTGTTCGTCGGTGCCGGAATCAGCTTTCTGATATCAAATCCCTCATCTGTCGCAAGATGTACCACTTCCTGACAAGGTACTGCATCGCCCTTAAAAGCTGCCGGTGCGATTGGATTTTTTACTGCATCCCGCATGAAAAATCCGAGTTTTTCCGGTTCGGTCCCCAGCATCGCCGCAACACGCTTTCTGCTGCCAAGCATACCGATCACAGCCCGTGACTCCGGATGCCCTTTGATGTTATTAAACATCATCGCAGGGCCGTTTACCTTGGTCGGCCGCATGACCGTACCGGCTGCACCGACATACCGGTAAACACCGGACAATTCTGCTTTTGGATCAACTGCTACATCTGTCTCAATATACTCGCCAGGCATTGTTTTGATCAGTTCGATTGCTGAACGCAAATCATTTACTTTCATAATACTACTCCTTTCTGACCACTGTTTTGCTCTTGACTTTATATTGCTTTCGTATCTTTGAAACAATCCGTTCCTTGTAACAGGTCTATCTGTATTAACTTTGGAACCAGGAGATCGCAAGGTCCGCCAACCGTTCAGGCGACTGCGGATCATTTGAGATTGAATGTCCCTCTCCTTCAAAAAAGGTGATCGGCAGATCAAACTTTTCTGCAAACTGCTTTGCGGCATCAGGATCGATCACGTCATCGATTGCGCCGTGCACCATACGGACTGCATGCGCCCCGTATTTCCCCGGATCAAAGATCTCAAACAGATCATTCTCTGCCAGATCAGCCATCATTCCTTTCGTCACTTTGATCTCACTGCCCATCTCCAGGCTTGGCTGCATGTAGCCCTTTTCCTCCAGATCCTCCAAAAGCTTTTTCTCTGCTTCTGTCGGATTGTCTTTGATAAACAGTGTCGGCATATTGACAGCTCCGCTTCGGAAAAATACTTTTCTTCCCTTATGCGGTCTGGTACTGATGTAAAGTCCGATGATATAAGCACCAAAGCTGGAACCAAAATAAAAAATCTCCTGATCAGGTCAATGCTCTGTCACATAGGTTTCCGCCGCTTCGATGCTGTCCTTGCAAGCTTCGATCCGAAGTTCCTCTTTTGCGGATTCTCCTGTTCCGTGAGATGGCTGGTCGATCGCCACTACACCGATCCCCGCCTCCGGGAATCGCCTCAGAAGCATCCTCACCGTATCGCTCTCCTTACTGCTGGCAAACCCGTGCAGTACGATCGCAATCCCCTTTAAATCGTCCGGAATCTCCTGAACGCAAGATACCTGGTGTCCATTCTTTTTTTCCAGTACAAAATTCTCCATTACTTTTCCCTTATAAATTCTCCGGTCCAAAGCTTTCCGGCAACAATTCTTCAAGCGTCATCTCTTTATAGTCTTCCGGACTTTTTGCCATGATCACGATCATCTCTTCAGGATCACAAAACTCTCTCATAACCTGTCTGCAGATCCCACACGGCGGACAGTAGTCCTGTATTTCACCATTCGCCCCACCGACGATCGCGATTGCGACAATACGCTTCTCCCCGCAGCCGATCGCATGAGAAATCGCATTCCGCTCCGCACAGATTCCCGCCGGATACGAAGCATTTTCCACATTCACACCCGTATAAATCTTACCGGAATTCATCAATACCGCAGCCGAAACATTGAAGCTTGAATACGGTGCATAGGAATTTGGCAGGTTGTCGATTGCCGCCCGGATCAGGGCCGCCTTATCTATCTCTATATTTTTCATAACCGTATACCTTTACATTTGCATGTCTGAAATTGATTACATTATACCCTTTTATCAGACTGTTTGACAATCATACAGCCTCTGTTGATTCTTGAGAATTCTTGTTTTCCACTTCGAAAAAATGATGGGCAGATAAATTTGATTATTTGCCCTATTTTAGACGCCGGCAAGAACATAAAAAAACAGATACCCAAACGAGTATCTGTTTCAAAACTACATCATTCACTTCTCACACCGGCTCATAGCAAAGCACCTGATCTCTGATCGACAGCTTCAGGATGTTCTGATCGATCAGATACTCAAGATACGGCTGTAAGAAGCATTTCATGTTCAGTGCTTCCTCCGGTCTTCGGATCTGGATCCCCATTGCGCTCTGAACTGTCTGATAGATCTCCTCTTCCTTCATCGGACGGTCGATCAGATCCGCTACTGCCTGGATCTCTTTCCTTACCACTGCCAGGTTCTCATCGATCAGCGCATCAAACGGCGCTGTGTAAACGCCACGGTGCGCCATGATCATATGACTGCATTTTGCATTGCGCAGCAGCTCAATGGAATTCAGATGCTTTCCAAGATCAAACGCATAGGGCAACTTCGCCGTTTCAAGAGAAACGCCGCACATCAGGGCATCACCCACGTAACAAACCTTATCCGGCGTGATGATGCTGACATGGTCAATGGCATGGCCTTTCGTATGCAGGATGCCAAACCGAATCCCGCAAAAGAAGGTTTCTTTATCTTTCGGGCGGATGATATGATCCGTCACACATGGAATCGCCGCCATTTTGGGATCCCTGGCTACCTGGCCTGCTGAAAAGGCAAACACATGACTTTTGACGGCATCCAATGTTCTGGAAATCTCCGCCTCTCCCAGTGGGAGCGCGATCGGGCATTGATACTTTTCTGCCAGGAAGCCCGCATTCCCATAATGATCGTAATGCGTATGTGTACAAAGGAGTCCTACCGGAACCAGTTTATTCTCCTCCAGCGTCTTAACAATGCCTTCCCGCATCAGGTTTTTTCCTGTATCCATGATGATACAGTGATTGGCATCCAGCAGATAAAACGGGATCAGGACAGGGGCCTTCATATAACCGGTATTCCCCTTTACCATAACAAGTTCATATGCCCGTGACATGTATCCTGCCTCCTTATTTGCGCAACACGTGATATCTATGAAACCACTTTTTCACCGTGTCTTGCGCGCCGTCCTTCGATGATGATCATAACCACCACGCAAATTCCCAGCACAAACGGGTAAAACAAAAACGGAATAATCGCCATACTGCTGATC
>CADBRG010000004.1 GCA_902797015.1 uncultured Lachnospiraceae bacterium | reverse complement strand
TAATTATGAGCTTGCATGTGATCTTGGAAAACGGATCCCGAGAAACTATATCAGAAACGGAAAAGTTATTCGACAGAGAGATTATTTTTAGCGCATAAGCTATCGAGGTACAGATAGGAAGCGCATGCTTGCATGCAGATTCGTATCTGTGGCGAGATGCAACGGAAATGAGCAAGTAGCACGGTAGTGCGGATTGCGAATTAACGTTGTAGGATTGCGGGAGCACATCGTGCGGAGCAATCCGTAAGCTTATAGATAATAGAAAGGGTTTTTAAGATGGAAACAGATGGCAACCCGCCTTCGGGGAAAAAACGACATTTCAGATTTTTTGCAGGGATGCGCGGCGGCGCAGACCAGGAGCAGTCTACCGAGCAGGAAATCATTTCCATGGTCGAGGAAGGTCATGAAAAGGGAGAGCTTCAGGAAAGTGAAGCGCAGATGATCCATAACATCTTTGCGTTTGACGAAAAAGAAGCCAGAGATATCATGACACACAGAAAGAATATCGTTGCGGTTGACGGCACACTTTCGCTCGAAGAAGTGCTGGAGTTTGTACAGGATAAGGAGTATTCCAGATTTCCGGTGTACATGGAGACAATCGATAATATCACGGGCGTGATCCACATTAAGGATCTGCTGCGGCTGACCATCCGTAACGTTAATATGGACCAGCCGGTTTCTACGATTCCCGGTGTGGTCAGAAAGATTCCGTTTATTCCCGAGACGCGCCATATCGATGCACTGTTTCGAAGTATGCAGGCCAAGAAGACACATATGGCGGTCGTTATTGATGAGTACGGACAGACAGCCGGTCTGATCACGATCGAGGACATCTTAGAGGAAATCGTCGGAGACATCATGGATGAGTACGACAAAGAAGAAGAGCAGATCGTTTTACAGCGTGATGGCAGCTTCATAATGACCGGAGAAGCAGACATGGACGAAGTCTGCAAGACACTGGAGATCCATGATGAAGAGCTGGAAGACTTCGATACATTGAATGGTTTTCTGGTTTCAAAGATCGATAAGATCCCTGCGGAGGGAGAAAGCTATGCGATCTCGGCTTACGGATATTCCTTCCAGGTCGTACAGGTCCTTGACAAAATGATCGGGACAGTACGTGTCCGTAAATTGCCGGATAAGAGTAGTGAGGATACGGAAATCTTGTCAGGAGACAGGAATTTATGATATGATACTATTTCGGTAGCTGTTCGGAAAGGAACCGGATGGCAGACGAATATCATATTTCATACGGGAGGATTGTTCAAATATGTCAGGACATTCAAAATTTTCAAACATTAAACATAAAAAGGAAAAAAACGATGCGGCAAAGGGAAAAATCTTTACGATCATCGGTCGTGAGATTGCCGTTGCAGTAAAAGAGGGCGGACCGGATCCGGAAAACAACAGCAAGCTGCGAGATGTCATCGCAAAGGCAAAGGCGAATAATATGCCGAACGATACGATCAACCGCGGCATCAAAAAGGCTGCCGGAGACACCGGATCTGTTAATTATGAAACCGTAACATATGAAGGATACGGACCGAATGGTACCGCGATCATTGTAAAAGCACTGACGGACAACAAAAACCGTACAGCAGCAAATGTGCGGAATGCATTTACCAAGGGCTATGGTAACATCGGAACACAGGGCTGTGTGTCCTATATGTTCGATGAGAAAGGACAGATCCTGATCGACCGTGAAGAATATGACGGAGATCCGGATGAACTGATGATGCAGGCACTGGATGCAGGTGCGGAGGATTTTGTGGAAGAGGAAGACAGCTTTGAGATCATCACAGATCCGGCGTCCTTCAGTGCCGTACGTGAAGAACTTGAAACTGCCGGGATTCCGATGGCGAATGCAGAAGTAACCATGATCCCACAGACCTATGTAACTTTAGATGCAGACGAAGACATCAACCACATGAACAAGATTTTGGATTTATTGGAGGAAGATGATGATGTGCAGCAAGTCTACCATAACTGGGACGAGTAAAAAGGTTTTATTTGCAGCTTCTGAATGCGTACCGTTTATCAAAACAGGCGGTCTTGCAGATGTTTGCGGCGCATTACCGAAATGGTTCCGTAAGGATGACTGGGATGTCAGGGTCGTAATCCCGAATTATACCTGTATTCCGGATCATTTCCGCAATGAATTTCAGTATGTGACCCATTTTTACATGCATATGGGTCCGGCACTTCCGGACAAATATGTTGGCGTTCTGGAATATGAGCATGAAGGAATCCACTATTATTTCATCGATAATATGGAGTACTTTGATTCGCCGACACCGTATGGCAACATCCGCTTTGATGTTGAGAAGTTCTGCTTCTTCAGTAAAGCGGTACTTTCTATGCTGCCCCAGATCGGATTCCAGCCGGATCTGATCCATTGTCATGACTGGGAAACCGGACTGATCCCGGTATATCTGAAAAATGAATTCCAGGGCGATATGTTCTTCTGGGGAATGAAGACGATCATGACGATCCATAACCTTCGTTTCCAGGGTGTTTGGGATATTGAGACGGTCCAGTCGATCAGCGGTCTGCCGGAGTATCTGTTCACTCCGGACAAACTGGAGTACAAAAAAGACGCAAATATGTTAAAGGGTGGTCTGGTTTACGCAGATTATATCACGACCGTCAGTGAGACATATGCAAATGAGATTCAGATGCCGTACTACGGGGAAGGCCTGGACGGGCTTTTGAATGCGCGTCGTCTGGATATGCAGGGAATTGTCAATGGCATCGATTACAGTATTTATGATCCGATGACAGACCCGCAGGTACATTATCATTATGATGTGCATAATTTCCGCCGCCAGAAGCCGCTCAACAAAGAACGTCTTCAGAAGGAGCTCGGACTTACAGTAGACAAGAAAAAGTTCATGATCGCACTGGTTTCCCGCCTGACCGATCAAAAAGGTCTGGATCTGGTAAATCATGTGATCGAAGGGATCTCAGATGAATTTACACAGTTTGTCGTAGTCGGAACGGGTGAGAGCCGTTATGAGGATGCGTTCCGTTACTTTGCGGGCAAACATCCGGACCGGATCTCTGCCAATATCTGTTATAACGATGAACTGGTACACAGACTGCTTGCGGCTTCCGATGCATTCCTGGTACCGTCTCAGTTTGAACCCTGCGGCCTGACACAGATGATGGCCTGCCGTTATGGTTCCCTGCCGATCGTCAGAGAGACGGGTGGACTGCGGGATACCGTTCATCCGTATAATGAGTATGAAAATTCCGGAAACGGTTTTTCCTTTACGAATTATAACGCACATGAAATGCTTGGCATCATCAATTACGCGAAGCAGGTATATTTTGAGAAAAAGCGTGACTGGAATCGCATTGTAGAACGTGCCATGAGCATTGATTTCTCATGGAAAGTTTCTGCAAACCGTTATGAGGGACTGTATCGATATCTGCTGGGAATGACGGACTAAAATAATGAATTTGGAGTAAGATATGTCTTTATTACACGCAATATTTATGGGGTTGATCCAGGGCCTGACGGAGTTTCTTCCGGTCAGCAGTTCCGGACACCTCGCACTGTTTAAAATTCTGTTCCATGTCAATACGGACAACGGAATCCTGTTTGATGTGCTTTTACACATCGCAACTCTGATTGCGGTTGTGGTCGTTTATTACAAGGATGTGTTCAGGCTTATTAAAGAGTTTGTTCTGATGATCTGTGATCTGATCCATAATATTATGGTATTTGCAGGGAAACGGAGCCATCCGGACCGGAAGCCGAGAAAGATCATCACGACTGCATACAGAAAGTTTGTTGCAATGATCATTGTATCGACGATCCCGACCGGCATCATCGGCTTTGCGATCAAGGACATTGTGGAGCGCTCAGAGACATCGTTGCTGGTACCGGGCATCTGCCTGATCATTACGGCAGCAGTCCTGTTCCTGAGTGATCTGGCGCCGGACGGCAGAAAAGGACCGAAAAACGCATCTTATCCGAACGCGATCATCATTGGTATCGTACAGGGACTTGCAACCCTTCCGGGTATTTCCCGTTCCGGTTCTACGATCGCAACATCTGTATTCCTGGGATTTGACCGTAAGTTTGCAGTGAAATATTCATTCATCCTTTCCATTCCGGCGATCCTTGGTGCATTGGTACTGCAGTTAAAGGACCTTGGAGAATATACGGTTACAGGTACGGATGCACTCAGCTATGTCGTTGGTATGATCGTGGCAGCTGTCGTAGGTTATATTGCGATCAAATGGATGCTTAAGATCGTACGGAACAAGAAATTCAAATACTTTTCCATATACTGTCTGATCGTGGGAATCATTTCCCTGATCGGATATGCTGTAGCGGCGTAGGGGAGAAGGTATGGCTTCTACGAAACGTAAACCGACAACCAAAAAGACCAGTGGACAACGGAAGTCTTCAACTAAGAAGACTTCCGCTTCGCATGCAGTAAAGTCGACGCGCAGCACATCCGCAACCCGCAGTACGGCGAAAAAGAGTACGTCTTCCGGGCGTAGCAGCAGTGCTGCAAAGAAAAAACAGACACGCCAGCCGATCGATTTCCCGTGGACGAGTGAGATCATCCTGTTTGCGGTGCTTGCACTCTGTATCCTGATCTTTATCGGAAATATCGGAATGGGTGGTGTGGTCGGCACCTTTTTTAAGACGGTATTATTTGGCCTGATCGGCGTCCTTTCCTGGGTGTTCCCGATCTGGCTGTTTTTTGCATGTGCATTTATGATCTCAAATAAAAATTCGGTAGGAGAAGAAGGTGCCCGCAGAAATATGAAACTGATCGCAGCACTTCTGCTCCTTGTTTTTGTATGCACATTTGCACATCTGGTATGTTATTTTGACAGCCCAATGAAAATCGGAGAGATTTTCCACACCTGCGGACAGGACCATGCGGGCGGCGGTATCGTCGGCGGCCTGGTCGGAAAGGCCTTTTTAAAGGCGTTCGGAACCGCAGGAGCATTCATCCTGACGGTGATTATTCTGCTGGTTTCCGTATTGCTTTTGACGGAAAAGGAATTCTTTGGCGATATCAGCAGAAGGCTCGGCCCTGCATTCGAACAGATGCATGCCAATCGTGAGGCAAAACGGGCAGAACAGAAGGCCCGTGAGGCAAGGCGTGCAAGAGAGCTGGAACGCGAAGAAGAGCAGTATGAGCGAGAGGCAGCATATGCACCGAAAAAAGAACGCCGCAGTTCACAGAAGCAAAGTGGCGTAACGCTCGATACGCTGTTGCTTGATCCTGAGAAAGCCACGGCAAAGGTGCCGGAGGAGCCGGCCGGGAAGGTATATCCGCCGCCACAGATCAATATCCCGGAAGAGAATTCTGTCAGTGACGCACGGGCGAATGCGGATGAAACGACTTTTGCGGATCTGCTGATGCCAAAAGTCGGACCAGCAGAGAAGAAAGCAGTCAGAGTGAAAAAATCCGCAGCAGACAGCATGCCGGAGGCAGAACCGGCACTGGATGCTTCTTATGCAGATCTGATGCAGGAAGCAGAGGCCGAGAGCGCACAGGAAGAAAAGCAGGCCAGAAGAAGAACGGTGAAAAATCCGGTCTCTTCTGGGGAGGATAATGAAAAAGTTTCGCAGGAGATTGCTGCGGCGAGTGCTCCTGTGAAGGAATATATTTTCCCAACGACACGTCATCTGGCCCGCCCGGATCATAATGCGGCCGGAGACTCCAGAAAGCATTTAGAGGAGATGTCTGCCCGTTTGCAGATGACACTGACCAACTTTGGCGTAGATGCCAGGGTGACCAATGTTACCTGTGGCCCGTCTGTTACACGGTATGAGATCCAGCCGGAGATGGGTGTTAAAGTAAGTAAGATCACGAATCTTGCTGATGATATCAAGTTAAATCTGGCAGTTTCCGACATCAGGATCGAAGCACCGATCCCGGGAAAAGCTGCAATCGGTATTGAAGTGCCGAACAAGAAAAATGTAACCGTAACATTCCGCGAGCTGATCGAATCGGATGAGTTCGCCGCGCAGAAATCGCGTCTGACATTCTGTGTCGGAAAAGACATCGGCGGCAAGATCATCATGACGGATATAGCAAAAATGCCGCATGTACTGATCGCCGGTGCAACAGGATCCGGTAAGTCCGTATGTATCAACACGATCATCATGAGTGTGTTATACAAGGCGAAGCCGGAGGAAGTGCGGATGATCATGATCGATCCGAAGGTGGTCGAGCTGTCAATTTACAATGGCATCCCGCATCTGCTCCTTCCGGTTGTGACAGATCCGAAAAAGGCTGCCGGCGCATTGAACTGGGCAGTTGCAGAGATGACAGACCGGTATCGTAAATTTGCGGAATATCAGGTAAAAGATATCAAGGCATATAACCAGAAAGTAGATTCCATTAAGGATATCCCAGGCGAGAAGCCGGAACGCATGCCGCAGATTCTGATCATTGTTGATGAGCTTGCGGATCTGATGATGGTAGCACCCGGGGACGTAGAAGGCGCGATCTGCCGTCTGGCACAGCTGGCCCGTGCGGCGGGAATCCATCTGGTCATTGCGACACAGCGTCCGTCCGTTAACGTCATCACGGGTCTGATCAAGGCCAATATGCCGTCACGAATCGCATTTGCGGTTACTTCCGGTGTGGACTCCCGAACCATTCTCGATATGGTTGGCGCAGAGAAGCTGCTTGGAAAGGGCGATATGCTCTTTTATCCGCAGGATTATCAGAAGCCTCTGCGTGTCCAGGGTGCATTTATTTCTGAAAAAGAGATCAATGAAGTCGTAAAGGAAATCTGCGAGAAAAACGGAAGTACGGAATATGGTACCGCGATCCAGGAGCAGATGGAAAAAGCGACCGGAGGAAACGGCGGCGCAGCAGCGCCGGGCAAAGAACGCGATGTCTATTTCGACAAGGCAGGCCGTTTTGTGATCGAAAAAGAAAAAGGATCGATCGGTATGCTGCAGCGGATGTTTAAGATTGGATTTAACAGGGCTGCAAGAATTATGGACCAGTTAGAAGAGGCCGGGGTTGTCGGACCGGAAGAAGGGACAAAGCCCCGTCAGGTACTGATGAGTGCAGAGGAATTCGAGGCATATTTGTCAGAGATTGAATAATGCACCGGAGAAGAGGTATAATTGATAACAAGAGAAGAGATTAACGAAAAAGTCCAGAGCAGAAAGCGCAAGAGAAAGCGGATCACAACGGTCTGTGTTATTCTTGCTGCGATGATCGTTGCGGCTGTAATCATTGTCTCAACTGCCAGAAACCACTCGGAAAGCTATATGCTCCGTCAGGCGGATAAATACTATGCGGCACATGATTATGATGAAGCCATTGAATATCTCGATAAGATCCTTGCACTGAATCCGGATAATGCCGAGGCGCTGCTTTTGTCTGCGAAGATCAACTACTCCATAAAGGATCTTGACCGTGCAGAATCGGCTGTGCTGCATTTCCTGGAGCTCTCGCCAAACAGTGCGGACGGGTATCGGATCCTACTGCAGATCTATACCGGACAGGGACGGTACGATGAGATCCTGGCAAAGAGTAAGGAGATTACGGATAAAAACATCCTTGCAGTATTTGACGAATTCCTGACAGAAAAACCCACTGCAAATATGGCAGGGGGCTCTTATGACGATGCGCTTGAAATCACATTGACCTCATCCGATGCCGGTGATATCTATTATACTTTGGATGGATCAGAACCGACGGCAGACAGTGACCTGTTTGATAAAGAGGAGCCCATTGTGATCGAGGAAGAAGGAGATACCGTTCTTTCTGCAATCTGCATTGATGCAAAGGGGCGTGCAAGCCGTGTCATGTCAGAAACCTATAGTGTGACATTGCCTGACGCATCTGCTCCGGTCGTTGATCCTGCCGGCGGAGAGTTTTATCAGAAAACCAGCATTCACGTCACGGCGGAAGAGGGAGCGACAATCTATTATAACTGGGATGAAGAACCGGAGGTCGGCGGCGAAGAGTATTACGGTTCGATCCGTGTTCCGGAAGGAAACCATGTTCTTCAGGTGATCGCGGTTAATGAATATGGAAAATCCAGTGATGTCGTAAAATATAACTTTATCTATTATCCGCCGGCGCCGGCGCCAGAGCCGGAACCGGAAACAGAAACAACGACAGAAGAGACAACACAGACGACTGAAACATCTGAGACATCACAGGAAACAACAGAATAAGCAGGAGGATGCATATGAAAAGAGTATTGCTGAAGTTAAGCGGTGAGGCACTTGCCGGTGAGAAAAAAACAGGGTTTGACGAAGCAACATGCCT
>CADBRG010000003.1 GCA_902797015.1 uncultured Lachnospiraceae bacterium | reverse complement strand
CGACAGACCATACCGGATCGCTTTTCTGCCATCCAGCTGTACAACGGAAAAGCTGCCTCTGCCGGTATTGACATCCGGCGAAAGCACTTCGATCCCCATCTGTCTGCAGACCTGGATGTACTCTGCCACCTTGGTGGAATGATCCAGAACAGATGTCATCAGCGCCGCCATGAATTCCACAGGATAATAGTACTTTAACCATGCCGTCTGATACGATACGATCGCATAGGCAGCAGCATGTGATTTGTTAAATGCGTACTTTGCAAAATCAGACATCTCATCAAAGATGTGATTTGCGGTCTTTTCATCGATGCCGTTGGCAAGGCATCCTGCTACGCCAAGCTCCGGATTGCCATAGACAAAGTACTGACGTTCCCTTGCCATGACATCGGTCTTTTTCTTTGACATTGCGCGGCGTACTTCATCGCTTCTGCCAAGCGTGTAGCCTGCAAGTTCCCGCACGATCTGCATAACCTGTTCCTGATAAACGATGCAGCCATAAGTAGCCGACAGGATCGGTTCCAGCTGCGGGCAGTCATAGGTGATCGTCTCCGGATGATTTTTACCCCGGATATAATTCGGAATGAAGTCCATCGGTCCCGGACGGTAAAGTGAGATTCCTGCGATCACGTCCTCCAGGCTTTTGGGCTTAAGCTCCCTCATAAAGCTCTGCATTCCGGCACTTTCCAGCTGGAAAACGCCATCGGTCCGGCCTGTGCCAAGTGATGCCAGCACATTCTGATCCCCATAATCGATCGTTGCCATATCCGGCTCTGTACCGGTCGTCTCGCCGATATTTCGGATCGCATCCTGGATTACCGTCAGTGTCCGCAGACCGAGGAAATCCATTTTCAAAAGGCCAAGCTCTTCTAACGTCGTCATTGTAAACTGCGTCGTGATGCTACCGTCAGACCCACGCGAAAGCGGCACGTATTCATCTACTGCCTTCTGGCTGATCACAACACCTGCTGCGTGCATGGAAGTATGCCGCGGCAATCCTTCCAGACGTTTTGACATCATGATCAGACGCTTCACCTCGTCATCGGTATCATACAATTGCCGAAGCTGAGGATTCATCTTCAGCGCCTTCTCGATCGTAATATTCAATTCATTCGGAATCATTTTCGCGATCGTATCGCAACGCGCATAGGGAATGTCCATGACACGTCCCACATCACGGATGACACCACGTGCAGCCAGTGTACCGAACGTGACGATCTGAACCACACGGTCCTTTCCGTATTTGCGCACCACATAATCGATGACTTCCTGTCTCCGTTCAAAGCAGAAGTCCACGTCAATATCGGGCATGGATACACGCTCCGGGTTCAGGAACCGTTCAAACAGAAGCTGGTATTTTAAAGGATCCAGCTGCGTGATGCCCAGTGTATAGGACACGATACTGCCTGCCGCGCTTCCTCTTCCGGGGCCGACCATGATGTCATGCTCTCTAGCATAACGGATAAAGTCCCAGACGATCAGGAAATAATCCACATATCCCATCTTCCTGATTACAGAAAGCTCGTAGTCAAGGCGCTCTTTCACTTCTCCCGCCTGGTCTCCATAGCACCGTTTCAGACCGGTATAGCAGAGTTCATTTAAATAGGTCCAGGAGTCATAGCCTTCCGGAACATCAAATTTCGGGAGCTTTGTTACGCCAAATTCTATCTCCACATGACAGCGATCCGCGATTTTTTGTGTGTTATCGATCGCCTCCTGCGCATACGGGAAGAGGTTTCGCATCTCTTCTTCAGACTTAACATAATACTGTCCGCCCGGATAGCGCATACGATCTTCATCTGCAAGTTTTTTCCCGGTCTGCAGGCAAAGCAGGATATCGTGTGCTTCCGCATCTGTCTCATAGGTATAATGTACATCATTGGTCGCAACCAGCTCGATCCCCGTTTCCGTATGCAGGCGCATCAGTTTCTGATTGACACCCTTTTGCTCCGGCAGACCATGGTCCTGTAATTCCAGGAAAAAATTCCCCTTTCCGAAACAGGTCTCATATTTAAATGCAGCCTCTTTTGCCGCATCATATTCATTTTTCAAAAGATGGCGCTGTACCTCGCCTGCCAGGCAGGCTGACAGTGCAATGATCCCCTCGTGGTACTGGTTCAGGATCTCCATATCCACACGCGGGCGATAGTAATACCCGTCCACAAATCCACTTGAGACGATCTTCATCAGGTTATTGTATCCCTGATTGTTTTCCGCAAGCAACACAAGGTGATAATACCTGTCTTCTCCGGATACGATTTCTCTGTCAAAACGGGATCCCGGCGCAACATATACCTCGCAGCCGATCACTGGATTGATCCCCTCCGCCCGGGCTGCTTTGTAGAAATCGATCACGCCGTACATAACACCATGATCCGTTATGGCAGCAGAAGTCATACCAAGTTCCTTGACCCGGCGTACATACTCTTTTATATTATTGGAGCCGTCTAAAAGGCTGTACTCTGTATGCACATGCAGATGTGTAAAAGCCATAACTTTTTTCTCCAAATTTCTTTTTTACAGGAGTCTTTTTTCAAACAAAGTCCATGATATCACAGTTCATGTTTTCTGGACAACATCATGGTCCTATGATATACTAATTCCTCGAAAAATAGTCTGGGAAAGAGAGAGTCTTATCATGAAAAAAGCAGCGTATATCGTTCGATGCATATTGGTATTTATCATCATGCTTCTGGTCCAGTTCGGAAGCCTTGTACTGATATGTGTTTTAAATAGTATTCTAACCGGACAGGGCGTTAACATCGCAGATATCCTGTCATCTTCCATCAAAGGCGCCTATGATCCCAGTCTGCGCGTTTATATTTTCCTGGCCTTCGCAATCATCGGGATCATCGTTTTCGGTTCCTGGTATCGCTATCGTTTTATCGCGCCGTTTAAAGGCATGCAGCGTAACTATCAGAGTGGTTTCACACTGCTCACGATCCTGACACTTGTTATTGCTGCATTCGGCATTCAGTTTGTCGGTGACGCAATTGTTTCCATTATGGGTAGGATTGCGCCTGCCGTTTCTGCAAACTATCAGGAAATGATCGCTGCAACGGGAATCGGCCAGGGCTTTTCTCCGCTGATGCTTTTATATGTCGTTGTACTCGGCCCGATCATGGAAGAGCTCGTCTTCCGGGGGCTGATCTATCGCTTTGCGCGTCTGGCACTTCCGTTCTGGGGAGCAAATATCTTACAGGCTGCTCTGTTCGCTGTTTACCACGGCAACATCGTACAGGGGATCTATGCATTCATCTTCGGTATCGTGCTCGGCTATATCGCACACCGCGGACACGGCATCCGTTACAGCCTGTTCACACATATCGCAATCAACGCACTGGGATGGTTCTTTATCGGATTCTTTGATACAGTGACCGGTTCCTTTACCGGCCTGTCAATCCTCATCGGTATCATCCTGATCGTATTCTCGATGTTTGCGTTTTCAGTGGAATTCCATCCGCTGCATAAGACAAAACCGGTTGGGCAGAGACCGGAATAATTTCCGTGCGCGGTGCGTGTGGCACTTGTGCCTCGCGGTGCGCGCGCGACTCCTTTTTAGTTCGCTCATAAGCTTACATCTTTTCTGGCGCATCAAATCCCAGTAAATCTATTCCGCTTTCTAATACACGCACTGTGAGTTTCAGCAGTGCGATGTATCCTTTTTGCTTTTCTTTATCTTCTTCTGCAAGAAT
>CADBRG010000002.1 GCA_902797015.1 uncultured Lachnospiraceae bacterium | reverse complement strand
CTATTCAAACATCTTGTCGTATTCTTCCATGGTTTCAAACATATCCGGTCCAAGATAATACGGATCCGGTTTGATCTCTTTTCCGGCCGCCTTTGCTTCCATTCCGGCCTTAATCTTTTCCGGTTTGGCTGGCAGCTCGTAAATACGAACGCCGACTGCGTCATTGATCGCATTGATCACACACATATGTCCTGCAGACTGGAACATCTCTGACATTCCGGAAGACCCATGCGGACCATGCTTTCTCGGATTCTCCGTGAAGTAAACCTGAATATCATCCGGAATGTCCTCGATATAGGAGAATCCGGCACCGATCAGGCTGCCGCTCTTGTTGACATCATCATATTCTTCCCGCAGAGCAAACCCAATTGTATGTGAGATGCCGCCATAAGCCTGTCCTTCTACTGCCAGGCGATTGCCGATCACGCCCGGATCTGCACATGCCACAAATCGGATCACCTTTGTTTCACCAGTCTTTTTATCAACCTTTACAACGGCCATGAAGCAGGCATAATTATGGCAGTTGTTCGGGTCTCCCTGACCGGTTCTGAAATCAAGCTCCACACCGGTTCCCGATGTGTCATACACGCCTTTATACCAGGTCGGGATTCCCTCTGCCTTCATTTCATCATAGGTTCGATAGGTGCCATCTTCTTTTTTCATTGCTGCAAGCAGCTGATTCGCTGCATCAATGGTTGCATTTCCAACCATAAAATGGCAGCGGCTGGCTGCCGCGATTCCGCTGTCCGGGCAGCGATGCGAATCATTCATGACCATATGCACCTGATCGGGCGTAATGCCAAGCGGCTTCAACGCTTCACAGGTATGTGTCAGCGTACCGATATCTCCGCCCTGGCCGATATCCTCCCACGTGTTATAATGCGTGATCGAACCATCAGGCATCAGCTCCAGTGCCACTTCCGAATGATCAAATGATCCGATATTGGCGATAAACCCGCCACAGCTGATTCCGATACCATATGCATATTCATCGTTTTCCTTCCCGGCGATATCTTTTCTGGCCTGCTCATAATGCGGACGCATTTCGTCCATCATCTGGGCAATTGACGGTTCCCTGTATGGTCTGCTGTTGGTTGTCAGGTCTCCCGGACGGGCAGCATTTTTATACCGGAATTCAAATGGATCCTCTCCCATTTTCTCGGCAAGCATATCAATGAGGGATTCAAAACTGGTATAGCACTCGGGTGCGCCCAGACCGCGATATGCAACACCATATGCATGATTTGTCGTTGCCATTCTTGCAAGACCACGGATATTCTGAATAACATACGGATAGCCTACAAAGCGGACCAGGAAGGTCAACTGCGGGAACACATCCGAGAAGTACGGTCCATGATCGCAGCCCAGATCATATTCCAGTCCGGTCAGTTTGCCGTTTTCATCACAGGAAAGGCGGCCATTTGTAAATGAAGCCGATCTTTTTCCGCTGTAATGCATAAATTCCTCATAGGACAAGGTCAATGTTACCGGTTTGTTTACGGCCATCATACAGATTGCCATCATTGCTGAACCATTCGGGAAACAGGACCAGCCAAAGGATCCACCTGCAGGATTCTGAATGATGCGCAGCTTCTCAATCGGAACGCCGATTCCTTCTGCGATCGCGCCCCGGTTCCATGCGATTGCATGTGTTTTACAATGGATTACAACATTTCCATCCGTATCATAATAGGACTGAACCGTCTCGCCTTCGATGGAAAGATGCGGCTCATGCTGGGAATAGAAACTGCCTTCTACGGAACAATATGCGTCATCAATCACATCCCGCGTATCATCGCCTTTGTAGACCGGCTGGTACATATAAATATTGTCCGGCGCGTTATCATAGATACTCTGTGCTCCCGGCGCAACAGCATCGATATAGCTTCTATATTCCGGAAGCGGTTCCAGATCCACTTTTACTGCAGCAGCAGCTTCTCTGGCATGCTCTCTGCTGTCCGCAACAACCAGGCCAACAACATCTCCAAAATGACGAATCTTATCATCGCAGATAATTCTTGCCTCATTTCCTTTTACTGTCGTTGTCGGATGCGGCATCGGTTCAACCAAACGGTTGGTTCCTTTGACATCTTTTGCCGTTACCACCTTGACTACTCCCGGCATCTTCTCAGCTTCCGTGTAATCAATGCCAAGAATCTTTGCATGTGAGTATTTTCTGGGCTGGATCAACGCAACATGCAGGGTTCCTTCCGGCATCTGGTGACGTACATCATCACCATATTCTGTCTGTCCAAGAACCTTTGACAACGCAGTCGGTCTTGGTCTGCTGGTGTTATAGATCTCACCT
>CADBRG010000001.1 GCA_902797015.1 uncultured Lachnospiraceae bacterium | reverse complement strand
TCTTCGTTCCGCAGGTTATGGTAGCAGCTCGTGCTATGAACACCGGCGCAGAAGTTCTGAAACCGCATCTTTCTGATGGTGATACATCTTCCAAAGGCAAGATTGCACTTGGTACCGTAAAGGGCGACCTTCATGATATCGGTAAGAACCTGGTTAAGATGATGTTCGAAGGAAAAGGCTTCGAGGTTATCGACCTTGGTGTAGACGTAGCTCCGGAGACATTCGTACAGACTGCAATCGACAACGACTGCCAGATCGTAGCTTGCTCCGCTCTGCTGACAACCACAATGCCGATGCTCGGCGAAGTTGTTAAGACAGCTGAGGAAATGGGCGTACGCGACAAGATCAAGATCATGATCGGTGGTGCACCTGTAACCCAGGACTTCTGCGACAGCATTGGCGCAGATGCTTACACAGAAGATGCTACCAGCGCAGCTGACAAAGCTCTGGAGTATGTTTCATAAGAGTAACTGAGCAGGAAAAATAAGGAAACCACAGATTGAAAGCTTGCTTTCATATCTGTGGTTTTTTATTTTGCCGATCAGGGACCGCCCTACATTCCAAGCAGATATACCGGATACTCGTACGCCTTTTCGTCAAACGGTCGAATTTTATCACAAGTATCGATAATCAACCCCGGCTGAATATCCATATTATATTTCTTTAACACAGAAAAATTTCTGGTCGGCTTTTTGGGCGAACTGCTTTTCTTGATTTCGATCGGATACAACTTGTTTTGTTCAACATATAATAAGTCAATTTCTTTCTGATCGGTGTCCCTATAATAAAACAGATAATCCTTTGGTTCCCGGTTGTAAGCATACAGGTTTTTTAGCAATTCACTGACAACAAACGTCTCGAAAAACGCGCCACTCATCACTCCGTTTTCAAGCATCTGCGCATTTGGCCATTTACACAAATATGCGCAAAGCCCCGTATCTGTAAAATACAGCTTTGGCGCCTTGATGATCCGATTAGACTGATTTGGCAAATATGGATGAAGCAGGTAAATGATACCTGATGTTTCCAGAATTGAAATCCATTTTTTCAAAGTCCGCACATCTATCCCTACACTATTTGCAAGAACATCGTAACGCAATTCCTGCGCCGTACGTAGTGCTAATAATTCCAGAAAATTCCGAAATTGCATTTCACTGCTCGCTGCAATCAGCTTTTTCACATCTTTTTCGATGTATGCATTGATGTATGATTTGAAATAGACTTCCCGCTCCGATACCCCCGTGCAAATATCGGGCATTCCTCCCTGAAATATTTCTTCAAAAATATCTCTCCGGGTCATGTATGGAACATTTTGCTCCCGCTCTCTATCGAGCAGTTCGGCAATAGACGGATGAAAAGCCCGTCCTGTGGTTTGTTCCTTTTCTGCTCTGGAAAAAGATAACAAATCCAGTACGCCACATCTTCCTGCCAGCGAATCCGAAATGCCTTGCTGTAACTCAAACCGGTTCGAACCGGTCAAAATATACATCAGTTTTCGCTCTTCACCTTCTTTTAACCACTGTAGGCGCTGTTCATCAATTTTCTTTTTGATCTCATCTAACAGATTCGGTGCTTTCTGTATCTCATCAATGATCAGCGGCCATGGATGCATCTCTAAAAATTGCTTTGGATGATTCAATGCAAGGTTGCGATCGTCCGCATCATCTAACGTAACTTTCGTACATGTTTTTCCGAACAACATATCAATCGTCGTTGATTTTCCGACCTGTCTTGGCCCATAGATCACAATACAGGGGAACGACCTGCTAACAGAAAGAATGGTTTGTTCTATTGTTCTCGTTTGATACATCTCTCCTTATCACCTCACATCTTCTAACATAAAAATTGCGGTGAAATCAACATCGCACTGTCGCTTTCACCGCAGGTTTGAAAAAATCTTGTAATCTGTCTCACCGACGCATCGGTTGTCTGGCACAGAATATTTATTTGGAAATCATCCGATACACATCCAACACCTTCTCAATATCCGCATCCGTAAATGCCGCCGAGATAAACATCGCCTCAAATTGCGACGGCGCTGTATAAATCCCATGCTCTAAAAGTGCTTCAAAGGATTTCGTAAATGCATCCAGGTCTGAGTTACACGCATCTGCATAATTTGTCACCGGCTGTCTGGTATGGAACATGCAAAGCAGGGAACCGATCTGGTTAACAGTGTTGCCTGTGATCTCCCGGATTCCATTTGCAAGTGCCTCACCTTTCGCATCGATCGCATCAAATATTTCAGGATGCGCGAGCAGTTTCTTTAACGTTGCGATTCCTGCTGTCATTGCCAGCGGATTTCCGGAAAGGGTTCCTGCCTGGTAAACCGGGCCGACCGGCGATACCATTTCCATCACTTCTTTTTTCCCGCCATAGGCACCGACCGGCATACCGCCGCCGATGATCTTCCCGTATGTCACAAGATCCGGATCGATCCCGAATCTTCCGCAGGCGCCCGTAAAGCCCAGGCGGAAACCTGTGATGACTTCATCCGCGATAAACAACGCGCCTTCTTTGGTGCAGAGCTCACGCAGGCCTTCCAGGAATCCTTCTGCCGGCGGAATGACACCCATATTCGCTGCAACAGGTTCTAAGATCACACAGGCGATCTCACCCGGATTTGCGTCAAACAGTACTTTCACGCTTTCCAGGTTATTATACTCCGCAAGCAGTGTATCTGCCGCTGCGCCCTTTGTTACACCTGCGCTGTCCGGATTGCCGAACGTCATCGCGCCGGAACCGGCCTTTACCAGTAAGCTGTCATTGTGTCCGTGGTAGCAGCCCTCAAACTTGATGAGCTTGCTTCTTCCGGTATAGCCACGTGCGATCCGGATCGCACTCATCGTCGCTTCCGTTCCGCTGTTAACCATACGCACCATGTCGATGTGCGGAACGTTTTCTGTCATCAGCTCCGCCATCTCAACTTCCAGCTCCGTGCATGCGCCGAAGCTGAAGCCCTTCTCCATCTGCTTTGCAACCGCTTCCTCCACATCAGGATCCGCATGTCCCAGGATCATCGGTCCCCAGGAACCGATGAAATCAATGTATTCATTCCCATCCGCATCCCAGATTCGGTTTCCTTTTGCCCGCTCGATAAAAAGTGGATTCATGCCAACCGAACGGTATGCGCGCACCGGACTGTTTACGCCGCCCGGCATCACTTTTTTCGCACGTTCGAATAATTCCTCTGATTTCTTAATATTCATGATATATTCTCCATTACGATCAATCGTTACATGACGGTTTTATCCAATGTCACCCTTCTTGATCGCATCTGCGATTTCTTTTGCATAATAAGTAATAATGATATCCGCACCTGCGCGGAACATGGAAACCGTGCTTTCGCACATGATCCCGTACTCATCGATCAGGCCTGCTTTTCCGGCATTTTTGATCATCGCATATTCGCCGCTGACACTGTAGGTCGCGATCGGGAGATCGGTCCGCTCTGACAATGCGCGGATGACATCCAGATAGGAAAGTGCGGGTTTTACCATCAGGATATCTGCGCCTTCGTCTTCATCATAAAGCGCTTCCTTCATCGCCTCACGGATGTTATGCGGATCCATCTGATAGGATTTCCGGTCACCGAATGACGGCGCGGAACCCGCTGCCGTACGGAACGGGCCATAGAACTTGGAAGCATATTTTGCCGCATAAGACATGATCGGGATATTCGAATATCCGTTGGCATCCAGCGTCTGGCGGATCGTTCCGATACGGCCATCCATCATGTCTGACGGTGCTACCATATCCGCGCCTGCCTCCGCATGAGACAGTGCAATCGCATTCAGATAATCAAGCGTCTTATCGTTATCAACATCATGTCCGCAGAGGATGCCGCAATGACCATGGGATGTGTACTCACACATGCATACATCGGTCACGATATAAATCTGGTCCTTATATTCCTCTTTGATCGCACGGACGGCTTCCTGCACAATGCCGTGCTCAGCATAGGCCTGGGAACCGACCTCGTCCTTTTCCTTCGGGATCCCGAACAGAAGCACCTTGTTGATGCCATGCGCCAGGCAGTCATCGATTGCTTCTTTGGCTCTGTCCGGGCTGTAACGGAACTGTCCGTCCATGCTTTCGATCGGTGCCTTGATATTTTCTCCCTCTTCAAAAAAGATCGGGTAAATCAGTCCGTCTTTTGAAACTCTTGTCTCTCTGATCATTCCCCGGACCAGCTCGCTGCTCCTAAGTCTTCTTGGTCTGTTAATTAAATCCATGATACTCCCCCTGATGCTTTTTCCAGCATGCTCTCAATCGTTGCTTTTTCTGAGATTATGACTTCAAATCCGGCCCCTTTTGCAGCTTCAGCCGTCTTTTCTCCGATGCAAAGCGCTGTCAGCCCTGCATTGTCCGCCGGTGTTCTGCCGTTCATAAATCCTTCCACGCAGCTGCGGCTCGTAAATGTGATGCAGTCAAATGGTGCCTCATCTTCTTCCGGCGTCCAGGTCAGAAGCTCGGTATGATAAACCGGAATGTCTGTATAGGAAACGCCTGCCTGTTCCAGACAATCCGTCACATCATGCGATGCCAGATTGGTCCGGAGCAAAAGGACACTGCTTTCTGTTGTTACAAATCCGGAGGAGAGCATCTCCTCGCCGAGTACCTGACCGCTGTAAACAGACGGAACGAAGTCCGCGATCAGTCCGTATTCTTTCAAAGCTTTCGCTGTCGCGCTGCCGATGCAGGCGATCTTCTTGCCCGCAAAGGCTCTCATGTCCTGCCCGTTTTCCAACAGCCACTCTAAATATGATCTGACCCCGACCGCACTGGTAAACACATAGGTGTCAAATGTTTTCCCGTTCGCATCTGTTTCCGGGATTTCCAACGGACGGATAAACGATGTCCTGATACACGGATGGACTGCCACATCAGCGCCTAACGCACGCAGACCTGCTGCCAGTCTCGACTCGCCGGCCTCCGGTCTGGTAACCAGGAACCGTTTGCCTTTTAACGGCATATTGTCAAACCATCCAAACCGCTCTGCCAGGCTGCACACCTTTCCGACCACGATCAATGCCGGTGACTGCACCTGATTATCCTTCACAGATTTTTCTAGCTCACTGATCGGCTGCACAAACGTCCGCTGGTTTGTCCGCGTTCCGTTTTCGATCACGGCACTCGGCATCGCCGGATCCATGCCCGCCTGCAGCAGCCCGTCCGCAATGCGTCCTGCAGTTGAAACGCTCATCAGAAAGACCAGTGTTCCCTGCACTCTGACCAACGCTTCAAAGTCGATCGACAGCTCTTTTCCTGCTCTCGCATGCCCGGTGATGAAGTGTACAGAAGAACAGAAATCTCTGTGTGTAACAGGGATTCCTCCGTACGTCGCTGCTGCGATCGCGGATGTGATTCCCGGTACGACTTCAAAAGAAATCCCATTCTCTTCCAACAGCTCCAGCTCTTCGCCGCCTCGCCCGAACAGAAACGGATCACCGCCCTTTAATCGTACCACTTTTTTCCCAAGCTGTGCCTGCTCTAACAGGATCTGATTGATCTGATCCTGCGGTACCGGATGATTACCTGCATGCTTGCCAACATCGATCCTCTCGGTATCTTCCGGAATCAGTGCAAGAATCTCCTCACTAACCAAACGGTCAAACACGACAACATCCGCTGCCTCGATCAGCTTCTTTCCTTTCCCCGTCAGGAGACCGACATCTCCCGGACCGGCACCGACCAGATAGACGATGCCTTTCGATTTATTACTCATATTTTTACTCCTTCATCCTGCCGGCCAGCTCACACCCAAGCTTCCCGGCATCCGCCACCGACCCTTCACAGCTATCTTTAAACGGCTTTCCGGTTGCATCGATATTCAGTCCGGTCAGATGTATTTCCAAACCTTCCGTCACCGCAAATGCCGCCACCGGTGATGTACAGCCGCCATCCAGTTCCCGGACGAATGCCCGCTCGCACACAGCTTCCTGCCAGGTTTTAGCATCAAAGAAATCTTTTAAAAAGCTAACATCCGTTCCGCGCCGGCCCTGTACCGCCAGGATTCCCTGACAAGCCGCAGGAAGCATCTCTTCTGTCAAAAAATATCGGCTGATCCGTCCTTCCAGACCCGCTCTTTTTAAACCAGCTGCCGCCATGATCGTGGCGCCATAAGCACCACTGTCAAGTTTCTTCAATCTGGTCTGAATGTTTCCGCGGATCGGTTCGAACCGTGCCTTTGGAAAATGCTGTGCAAACTGCAGCATCCGGCGGTTTGAAGAACACCCGATCGGTTTGGAAAAATCGATTACATCTGCAAGTTCCTCTAAGGACATCGATGCGACATCACAGGCACACTCTGCCGGCAGCACCAGCACATCCCGCGGATCCTCGCGCTTCGACACACCAAGAATCGGCAGCTCCTCCATGACATCCATCGGCATATCCTTCATGCTGTGTACGGTCAGATCCACTTCATTATCCAGCAATGCACGCTCAAGTTCTTTGATAAACAGGCCCTTCCCGCCTACTTTATCCAGATTCCGGTCCAGGATTTTATCTCCTGTCGTCTTCATTGTGACCAGCTCCAGTTCGATTGACGGATCAAACCGCCGGATCGCATCCATTACAATCTCCGCCTGGATCACGGCCAGCTTACTTTCCCTGCTTCCAATCCTAATTTTCATTCTGCCATCCTTTATCTGCTTTCTTCTGATCGCAAACCCTGATCAAATATACGCATCACTTATACGATTTCTTCTCGATCACTTCACGCAGACTCGCCGCTGCCTTCTTCACATTCATGTGATCTTTTCCGGTTCCGACCAATCCCATCGTCAGCTCATCGCTCAAGCCCACTGCCGGGAACCAGAAAGTCGACTCATTCCGCGCATCACAGACATTGATCAGGATATGATTCTCTCTACCGAACTGTCCGATCGTGCGGTTTGTTTCACGGTCATTGGTGCATGCCAGAAGCATCCATGCGCCTTCAGCTGCTTCTGCCAGATCAATGTATCTTCTTTCCTCACAAACCACATCCCGTTCGTCGGCCGCCACATATCCCTGCTGCCATTCCACAAGGCCTGCATCCACCAGTCTTTGCAGCGTTTCGCTCAATGTCCCTGACACGACCCGGATCCGGAATCCGAATTCTGCCAGCGTCATGATCCGTCGCTCCGCAATGTTGCCGCCGCCGATCACGACTGCAAGCCGATCCATAGAGTCAATAAACAGTG